>NZ_JBNLYC010000145.1:0-10166 GCF_050172015.1 Bacillus sp. GMa5/1
AATTTTTAGATTTTTATGAGAGTGTAATATAAACCGTGTAAGTAACCTACCATCCTAGGTAGTGGGTTACTTCACGGTTTTTCTTTTTCTAAAATTATTACGAAGGAGTGGTTACACTTGTGGTTAGAACGAAAAGAGATTCAAAATCCGTGAAGTTGGCTCAATCAAACTGAATTGAAGAATCGCTGGATGCAGATTTTTGATGAACTCAAAACTCGCGGTGTCGAAGATGTATCCTTCATCTCTATGGACGGAGTTTCGGGTCTTGAAGATGGCGCTCGGGCTATCTTCCCACAAGTTGTCGTACAGCGTTGTATCGTTCATTTGGTGCGTAATTCACTTCGCTACGTGCCAATTCAAGATTACAAGGAATTCTGTAAAGATTTGAAGAAATTCTATGGTGCTTCATCACTCAAAGCGAGCCACGCGGCGTTTGACGCATTCGAGAAGCGTTGGTCGCAATATCCAGGTGCGATTGACGTGTGGAAACGCAACTTCTCGCATGTCGAACAGTTCTTTGACTACGGCTCTGACATTCGCAAAGTTATGTACACGACAAACGCTGTCGAAAATGTCAATTCAAGTTTCCGTAAGGTAACGAAAAAAGGCGCTTTCCCGAACGAAAACGCCTTACTAAAGGTTCTGTATTTACGTGTAAAAGAACTCCAAAACAAATGGAATGGCGGTCATATCCGTAATTGTTCAATGGTGTTGAATCAACTTATGGTTAACGATAAATTCGCCAAACGTATTGAAAAATATAGTACTTACCTACCGTAATTTAAATACTTCGTTTGTTCGATAAGATAATTTGATATATCTGTGTTAGTGCCATTCCGCAAGAGGAATTCCACTAAATCTTGCTTTTGAAGAACAGGATTAATAACGGCTCCATCTAGCTGACTTAGGATCTCAACGATGCCATGATGTGAAAAACTCTTGATTGCTTTAAAAAGTTCTGCATCACGTTTCTTTCGCTTGGCGGATTCTTCAGGGTACCCAGTATTGAACGGTTCTTCAAATAGTTTCTCAAGCGTGAAGCGAAGATTTAATTCGCCCGCCCAACCGAAGTTCAATCCAAGTGGCAGTGATGCACAGTTTCCGTTATTTATCCTACCGAATAGGAACGCATCTGTTGGAGTTGGCAGATAACCGCTAATGACATTCGGAAGTGTATTACAGGCAATCGACATACCAACACCGCTACTACATCCAGTGACGACAAAATCAACTGCATCTGAATTTAAAAGTAGACCAACAGCTAAGGACACTTGGATATAGCTTAACACGGATTCTTCAACTGTAACACCAAAATTGAGCACTTCATATCCATGCCTCGCCACAGCCCTTTTTGTCTCTTCAAAAATCATTTCATTTTTGCTAGTTTGGGTACTTGCTTGTATCACCGCTATCTTCATTCTTCCACGACCTTTCGATTTAATTATCACACAAACCGAAAGTCAAAAGAAGATAAAAAAGACAGAAGCGATCTTGCCTTAATATTTGCTATTCTATGTGTTCGTTTCAAAAACTTACACAGATTTCTTGACAATCCCTTTTTATCTTATCAAGTATTCAAAATTCTTTTTAAATATCTACTTTTCTTTTGATTATTTCTCTTATTCTTCTTTAAAGTGTAAAAATACGCTATTCTTTCTGTAGAATTATGGGAAAGGATGGCGTTTTTTATGTCTGTTTCTGTGTCTGACGAATTACAACTATTTGCCCAAGCAAGAGATTCAAAGTGCCCTATCTCCAAATGCCTTACGGGTTCTTGCTAGAGATGCTGGCTTTGTACAACGAACCAGTAAGTACCAAGCAAAAGATTTAGTCGCTTTATGTATATGGATGAGTCAAAATATCGCTACAACCTCTACTATGATTGACGTTGTATGAGCTTAGCTTGATAGTGATGTGGCGGTACCCCTTGTATAAGAGTTTGTTTTTAAACAATTCTGCCTCAATAGTATCCTGATATTACAAAAAAGAACTAAGATGTTTCACCCTAGCTCTTTTTTTAGCAATATCAACTTATTATTTACATTCCTCAATCATTATTTTACCTCATTGGCAACAAAGAAATGCTCACATACACTTGAAATACGTTTTAAATCCACATTGCCACCTGAAATAACTGCTACTACTTTTTTACCCTGCATATATTTATCAACTTTGCCTGCAAGAAGAGCGGCTGTGGCTAATGCTCCCGCACCTTCTACGACAGCTTTTCCGCGTTGCAGTAAGTCTTTCATCGCTACTTCTAATTCTTCTTCCGATACAGTTACAATGTCATCTACTAGGTTTTTTACAATTTCAAAGGTTAAATTTCCAGGTATTTTAACTGCACAACCATCTGCTATTGTTGGGGCTTTATAATGTGATACAATTTCTCCAGCATCATAAGAAGCTTTCATACCGTGTACGTTTTCAGCTTGAACTCCAATAATATTAATGGAGGGATTAAATGATTTCAGTGCTACAGCAATTCCTGAAATAATTCCTCCACCACCAATAGGTACTATGACAGTATCAACATCCCACATATCATCTAGAATGTCTAAGCCAATTGTCCCTTGGCCAGCCATTACTTCTACATCATCATATGGATGTAGGTATGTTTCGCCTGTTTCTTTTATAATCTCTTCACATTTCGCTTTTGCATCATCAAACGTATCACCGTATAAAATAACTTCAGAACCATATCCTCTCGTCGCATCCACTTTAGCTTGCGGTGCAGAGGTTGGCATCACAATTTTGCTTTTAATTTTGAGTAAATGAGAAGATAATGCAACACCCTGTGCATGATTTCCAGCTGAACAAGCGATTACACCACGTTCTTTTTCTTCATTTGTTAGTTGGGAAATTTTATTAAATGCACCACGAAACTTGAATGAACCCGTTAACTGCATATTTTCCAACTTCAAATAAATTTCTCCACCGGTTTTACTGGTTAAATAGAAAGATTTAACCAAAGGCGTTTTTCTAGCATTTCCATCTAAAATTTTTTGTGCTTTTTTTATATTCCCAATGTTGAGTGGTAAAATTTCATTACTCATATTAACACTTCTTTCAATGGCTTATAATCTAACTCTAGTGTTGCACCTAAATTCTCATAAGTTATCGTACCCTTGTAAATATTTATCCCCGTTGCTAAAGCCGGTTTATTTTGGATTGCATTCTCTAATCCATTTTTAGCTATTTCTAGTAAATACTCAATATTTCCATTTGCTAAGGCCATAGTTGAAGTACGTGGAGTAGCACCAGGCATATTTGGTACTGCATAATGGATTACATCATGCTTAATAAATATAGGATTATCATGAGTTGTATAATGATCGACTGTCTCTACCGTACCACCTTGATCTATTGCAATATCCACAATGACACTTCCTGGCTTCATAGATTGAACCATATACTCTTTAACAATTTTAGGAGGGCGAGATCCTGGTATTAAAATTGTTGAAATAAATAAATCTGCTTCTTTAATCGTTCGCTCTAGATTTTCAGTATTAGATTCAATTATATTTACTTCTTCTGTTGCGTATTGCTTTCTTAAATATGCAATTCTTTCTTGATTAACCTCTAGAATTGTAACACTACATCCAATTCCAATTGCCATATCACAGGCATTAGTTGCAGCATTCCCTCCACCTAGGATTACAACTTTTCCGGCAGGGATTCCCTCAATACCTGATAATAAAATCCCCTCTCCTTGATGTTGTTTTTCTAAATAATAAGCTCCCATAAATACCGCACGTCTTCCAGCAATTGCACTCATAGGTTTTAATAATGCTAAATTTCCATCCTCACTAATAGTTTCACCAGCAATCGCAGTAGTTCCAGCTTTTCTCATTGCTTCTACACACTCTTTCGACGCAGCCAGATGTAAAAAACCCCAGATTATAAGATCTTTTTTAAAGTAGCGATATTCTTCAGGTAATGGTTCTTTTACTTTAACTACCATATCGACTTCCCAAGCTTCTCCTTGTGCTACTAAATTTGCACCTGCGCCTGTATATTCATCATTTGTATATCCTGATCCAATACCTGCATCTTTTTCTACTAAGATTTGATGCCCTTCTTCAACTAACTTCCGAACATTTTCAGGAGTCATTCCTACACGTGCTTCTCCCTTTTTTATCTCTTTAACTACTCCAATTCTCACTTCTAACACATCCTTTTATAAGCAATATAATACCTGGGATTAAAAAAGTAATACATGAATTTACCAATCTTATTATGTCCATTCATGTTATTTTTATCGCCTAACTAGCTTTTAAGGTAGAAAACATCCAATATCAATTATTGTTATAAGGATGTGTAAACATTTTTCGAAATCCCAGGTAATATTCCTCCTTCCAAAAGTATGTTGAATTGATTCGGCGACTAAAGAGACGATGCACTGAAAGAATATATGTACTGAAATTGTCGCGATAACAGCATTGCTACTTGTATTAATAACAGAAACTGTATTAGAATTCACATTGGCAAAATAATATATGAACTAATTCAGTCAATGATGACCTCATAAACGTAGATGTAAATTAAGAAACCTCTTTAGAGAAAAAATCCCTGATTAGGGACTATTACTGTGCTTTTACAGCAAGGCTATTCAAGAAGTTACTAATTGAAGAAGCTTGAAAAATACGTAGGCTAAAAGAGCTGATATTATAATACTTTTCAGTAATTATAAGTATTGATGGAAAGAATTTAGATTCTTTTGGCTGCCAAGATTCGTTATGCCATTCCTGACTGTGGAAGTATAATTCATACCTATTTATTTTATCTTGCATAACTTTTTTGCTGTAAACTGACCTCTGGACTTCAATGAAAAATGGAGATCTACGCCAAATTGTAAATGCATCAGGTTCCATGAATTCTTTACCGTACTTTGGCTCCACTTTAAACAGTTTAGGTTTTTCATAATAGATAAGCTGTTTATACACATCTAATATGCCAAGAAAGTGGGGAATCTTTTGGCTAGTTTTGCGAAGTGTGCTGGATTGAGGGAAGTAAATGTATGGGTGTTGCGTGATATTGGCATCCACATGACCATCTCTTCTTAATCGTTTCATCACTGTATTACAGCATGTAACCGCGTTCTTTAATCCTTGAAAATGCAAATCAATAATGTCATCACGAGACATACATCTAAAACGTTTCAAATTGTTTAGTATGGCTTTGTCTCTATTCCTCATAATCTAACACCCCGAATAATTGATTTTCTTCTTGTGGTGGATTTTGCAACTTTATATTCTCTTTCGGAACGCGATAAGGTTCGACTATCTTCTTAGCTTTACTTAATTCTAAATAAGGAGATTGTACTTTCTTTAATCCATTTAACTTTAATATCATTTGGCCAGATTGCTCCAAGCGTTCTGAACCAGGAGTACCCATAATATTACTGTTAATTGTACTATCACATTTAAAGCCCATTCTAACCGTCATATTGAGCTTTAACTTACCATCCAACACTTTTGCATCAGGACGTTGCATACTTAGCATTAAAAAAACTCCAAGTGCCCTTCCGACTGCCGATATTTTTTCAACTATAGACATACTTTCTTTTTCATCTTGTAACATAACCACTTCGTCGATAGCAAGTAAGATATATGGTTTCTGATTATCAGGATTTAATTTGTTGTATTCGTCAATATGATCTACTTCATACTCTTCCATCAATTTTCTACGTTCGCGTATTTCCTTCCACACTTTCTGCAGCATAATCTTCATTTCGATTTCTTCCATGCAAACCTCTTTTACGTGTTTCACCCTTCGCAAGAAATGAAATTCGGAATTCTTCAAATCACCCAGGTACAAATGTAATTTATCAGGAGACATATATTGAATGAGTGTGGACAGTACAACGCGTACCATACTACTTTTTCCGCTCCCTGTCTCTCCTGCAATTAGAAGATGCGGCGTGTTTGAAGCAATCATGTCATACGTAATCATATTTCCGAATTGGTCACGTCCTACAATTACAGGAAGATGATGTTGTATTAATAAAGGTTGCCACTTCTTATAACTGTAATTGTATGCTTGTAGCCCTATATCCGAATGAAACACATTAAGTACAAACCTTTTAATATCACCTTCAATTGCTACATTACGCCCTAATATTTGTTGAAAGCAAAACCACTTTTTTTCGATGGTTTTCGGATCTAATCCGTTTGGAATGGTAAATATGTATCGAACCTTTTCTTTCGAAGAAGAAATGTCATGTATCTTCGGGTAAATGGGTACTTTCCCACCTCGTGTTTGATGGTCTACATATAAACCTGCCTTTATAAACACCTCTATAAGTCGATTCTTCAAACTTTGTTTATGCAGCCAATCCTTTAATATCCCCATGTAATTTCCTCCTTAAAACATCACCACAATTTGAATGAATACATAACCAATGAAACAAACTCCACCTATCCTTATTACATGATATATTCCATCGCTTACAAGTTTTGCTGCTTCAACATGATCGTTTTTAACAAGATGCTTTTCTAACAGCGTCCCTCCAATTGTCGTTATTCCTAAAGCTCCTAAAGAGATAAATGTAGTTAACATATAAATTTCCCCTTTATAAACAGAATTTTGAATGTTGATGATACATGGGCTTACAAACTTAGAAGTTTGGTAGAGGTATCTTGATAGCTACTTTGGTAGCAACCTTGATACATCTTATTGTGAATAGCTTGTACAATATGCAAATTTTTCTGTGCAATTGCGTATAGTTTTTTGCATTTCGGACAAGGATGATTAAAAAAGATTATGGAGGAGATTAACGTGTGGGGTAGAGGTATTGGGAGACATAGAACAAAGCTAGCTAAATTTTTAGCTAGCTACAATTACTCAATTCAGGATTTTTCTAAAGCTAGTAAGGTAAACAGAAATACATTAGGTCAACTGTGTAATGACAAGGATTATGTGCCATCACCAAATACAATGCAGAAAATAATGAAGATAGTTAGAAAACATGATTCTCGAAAACAAGTAACTGACTTTTGGCATATATAAAGAGAATAATCTCTTTATATATTATTCTTTATGCAAGCTTGATATCGATTTTTATAGGGATACTGTAGCGATTCCTTATAGGCATTTCCTAACTACTCTCTCGTTCTCCAATGAATCTTAATTTATTTTTGGTAGTGGAAGATTGTTTTCTTTTATTAAATCATAAATAAATTTTTCTAGTACACTTTCAGCTGCTTCTCGCATTTGATTTGATGTTGAATCATTAAACACCTTTTCTATCTCTCTAAGTAGTTGTTTTAAAGAATGATTGTCCTTGCTATTTTCCAGGAATTCCTCACCTAACCCTTGAACAAATGTACTAATAACAATTACCTTTTCCAATTTAGTTAGTTCCATCTCTATGCCTCCTAATCAGATTATCATTCTCATCTAACATGATATCTCCCCTAATTAATAAAGAATTACCAAAAGTATTGGTGTTATGACAAGATATGCATAGATACTTTCGAATCTCATGATTTAAGGGTTATATATTTCCTGTGGCCTAATCTTAACGATATGCCCAGGAACTTCCCTAAATCGTATAATTTTCATAATAGACAAGTAAAAGTCTCTAAAAGTATTCTTTTAAATTCAAATTACACGTTTGTTAGGATCTATAAATCCACATTTGAGGTAAATAGTGGATTTATAGATCCGTGTTTTTGGACAAATTTACCGGCTGAATTAACAGAAACTTTGTGTTACTCTGAACTTGTTGAATATCCCAATACATTCAACAATGCTCAAAATTGCATATTTACTATGCAACCATCCACCCAGATACCTTAGTTAATACTTCTCCCTAATTGTCGTTATTGCTAAGGTATCTTTTTAGATGCCCTGTGTGCAGGGCTTTTTTCTCTCAATGATAAAGCTATTTTCCCCTTGATATAATCAATTTTTTTAGTAAACTTTCTTAACAAAATTCAGATTTGGTATTTTTACTACCATTTACTTTATATACAGATTTTAAGTTTTGAAGTTTTCCCCTTACAATTTTGAAATCTTCTGCTAAAATCTAAACATATTTTTGCGACCACTAAACTAATATATAAAAATTAAGTACAAGACTTTTATTTCATTTTAAATGGTTGCCATAAAGATAAGGCAAATATCCAAGTAGGATCTCCATTTCCTTGATAGCTTTGAACCGTTTCATAAAATTTCCCTTGATACTCTACTTTATCGCCCTTAGTATATGCCTTCTTTGGATCCCATTTTTCAAAAGATACATTTTGATCTTTTGTTTTAATTGGAAGAATATCACTTTGAATCGATGTATTTCCAGCTGCATCTACAGCCCTCACTGCATATTTATATTCCTTATTAGCTGTTAAGTTTTGATCAGTAAACGTCGTTCCTTGTACCGTTTGAATCAATTGTCCATCACGTAACACTTGATATTCTTTTACACCCACATTGTCTGTAGAAGGATTCCATTTTAACTCTACACTGTTTGTTGTAACATCACTTGCATATAATCCTAATGGCTGTGTAGGAGCTTCTGTGTCCGGTTTAGGAATAACAATTTGATTTACTTTCTTCAAACCATCCTTTGTAACTTCATATATTACTTTTTTATCAAAGCTTTCGCGTTTATTATTATCTAAATTTATTAATATTGCTCTCTCTGCACCTTCTAGGTGTGTAAGTTCAATAAAATTGCCCACTTTTACTGGGACTGTTTTTGATTCAGCATTTTGCTGTTTATTCCCATAAACCTCTTTGTTATATACCACTTTACCTGATGTATCCTGTACTTTAATACTTGCATACGTACTATCAAAATAATTGTGTGGTGTACCTGCTATTAAACTAACTTGCAATTCTTCTGTTGATTTATTTAAATCAAGTTTTGCAAATTCAAAATCTCCTATACCCTTCATCGACCATGCAAACCGATCCCCTTCTAAAATGTTTGGAGATTCATTTTTGATTTTCACCTTTTTTTCCACAGTTTGATCAAATATATCTGTTAATACAATTTTTGCATAAGTATTTGTTGGTAATGATATAGATTGACTGATTCCATTTTGATAAGATTTAATATCATTAATTACGTTAATCGGTTGGCCCGTCATATTTTCATTATTATAAATTTCAATTTTCCCCTTAAATTGAGGTGTACTACTATCTTTTAGTTGCCAAGATATATTTAATTTTTCATTTTCATAATACATAGACTTTACATCATAATCTAGTTTTCCTATTTCAGGTTGGCTAGGTTGATTTAACGTAAATGTTTTTCCTGTTCCAATAGTTGATCGAGAGTCTCCCCCAGCCTTAAACCAAAGATATTCTGAAGTAGCTCCCCCATCCCAATTATTATTCAATGGCTCTTGCCCCTCTATTGATTGAGTATTCCAAGATGTCCATTTTTTATCTGAGATATTTCTTCCATATCCATTTTTTACACGTGCCTCTCTTACATCTTGTCCATTACCAAGCCAGTCTTCTTGAAACAGCGTTTGTCCATAGTTAAATGTAACGTTAGGAACTGGAAAGTCCATAATCCCAATAAGCTTCCATTGGTTTTTTGAAACATCTTTTAACCACTGTCCAAATTTTGTGTGTCCATTCTCTTGCCAAGAACGCATTGTCATGCGATACCAATTATAATTCTTCCAATCATATGTCGTCTGAATTTTAAGACCTGTTCCTTCTCCACCAAAATTACTTGCAACTGATGTAGGGGATACATATTCTGCTTTTATTGCTTCCTTAGAAGAAATAGGATCCCAAACTGCAAAGTGTAAAGTACGCTTTCCATTTTCATCAAAACCGCTTTGTTGTTGGAATCCAGCATACCCACCAGCTTCTCCCCCCTGGTTCCAGTTATGTACAGCCCAATATGTATAAGGTGTTGTTTGAACAGGAGACCAGTCTATACTAATAATATCTGAAGAAACACTATTTTTAGGTGTAACATAAACTCCTGGAGCAGACGCCGCCTCTATGATAGAAATTGATGAGCCAAACATCGAAAACATCGTACTAGCTGCTGTAATTGCTAGGATTTTTTTGACGCCATTTCTTGTTCTTTGATTGAACATAATTTTCCCTCTCCTCCTCCGTTATTAATAACTATTTAAAATAATATCTCTCTATATACAATTGAACAAATTTCCCATGAATGTAGTACTATCTTAATA
>NZ_JBNLYC010000146.1:0-10086 GCF_050172015.1 Bacillus sp. GMa5/1
TACAGTTATGTGCACGAAGATCTATTAGGATTGGAGGAAATAATGATGAAAGCTGAAGAGAAATTTTCCCCGGGATTAGATGGTATAGTGGCAGCGGAGACGAAAATCTCGTTTCTTGACACAGTAAAAGGTGAAATTGTAATTCAAGGGTATGACTTAATCGAACTCTCAAAAACAAAAGAGTATTTAGACATTGTGCACCTTTTATTGGAGGAACACCTACCGAATGAAGATGAAAAAGTAACACTTGAAAAGAAATTAAAAGAAGAATATGCAGTACCAGAAGGTGTATTCAACGTACTAAAGGCATTGCCTAAAGAGACGCATCCCATGGATGGATTACGTACAGGTGTGTCAGCGTTAGCTGGTTACGATAATGATATCGAAAACCGCTCGTTAGAAGTGAATAAAAGCCGAGGGTACAAGCTGTTAAGTAAAGTGCCAAACATTGTAGCAAATAGCTATCATATTTTAAATAATGAGGAGCCAATTGAACCTCTTAAAGAATTATCTTATAGTGCGAATTTCTTCTATATGTTAACTGGTAAAAAACCAACTGAACTTGAGGAAAAGATCTTTGATCGTTCCCTTGTTTTATATAGTGAGCATGAAATGCCAAACTCTACATTTACAGCTCGCGTTATTGCATCAACACAATCAGATTTATACGGTGCTTTAACAGGTGCAGTTGCATCTTTAAAAGGAAGTTTACATGGCGGTGCAAATGAAGCGGTTATGTACATGCTTTTAGAAGCTGGTAATGTTGAGAAATTTGAAGAGTTATTACAGAAGAAACTATATAACAAAGAAAAAATTATGGGCTTTGGACACCGTGTTTATATGAAGAAGATGGATCCAAGAGCACTTATGATGAAGGAAGCTTTAAAACAGTTATGTGATGTAAAAGGTGATTATACACTATATGAAATGTGTGAAGCTGGAGAAAAGATTATGGAAAAAGAAAAAGGAATTTATCCAAATCTTGATTATTATGCAGCTCCAGTATATTGGATGCTAGGTATTCCAATTCAACTTTACACACCAATCTTCTTTAGCTCTAGAACAGTGGGGTTATGTGCGCACGTTATTGAGCAACATGCAAATAATCGTTTGTTCCGTCCTCGTGTAAATTATATTGGCGAGCGACATGTACTTAGTAAATAAGAACAACTGGGGAGTTGTTAGCGCCGCCCGCCAGATGGGTGTTTGACCGACACCCATCATTAATAATAACGAATTTTCGACAGAAAGGGAAGAATAGCATGATTAAAACAAATGAAATTAAGCAAAAAGATGCATTATTAGAAGAGATTACCGATTATGTATTAAATAAAGAGGTTACTAGTGCAGAAGCATTCAGTACAGCTCGTTACGTATTACTTGATACACTTGGATGTGGAATTTTAGCACTGCAATATCCAGAATGTACGAAATTACTAGGACCAGTTGTGCCAGGAACAATCGTGCCAAATGGTACACGTGTACCAGGTACGTCTTATGTACTAGATCCAGTAAAAGGTGCATTTAATATCGGATGTATGATCCGTTGGTTAGACTATAACGATACTTGGCTTGCAGCAGAGTGGGGACATCCATCTGATAACCTAGGCGGAATTTTAGCAGTTGCAGATTATATTAGCCGTGTTCGTATTTCAGAAGGAAAAGAAGCTTTAAAAGTACGTGAAGTATTAGAAATGATGATTAAAGCACATGAAATTCAAGGCGTGCTTGCTTTAGAAAACAGCTTAAACAGAGTTGGTCTTGACCATGTATTATATGTAAAAGTAGCAACAACTGCAGTAGTTGCGAAAATGCTTGGCGGAACACGTGAAGAAATCTTTAATGCATTATCACATGCGTGGATTGATAATTCTAGTCTTCGTACATATCGTCATGCTCCAAATACGGGCTCACGTAAATCATGGGCTGCAGGTGACGCAACGAGCCGCGGTGTTCATCTTGCAATGACTGCTCTAAAAGGTGAAATGGGTTATCCAACAGCATTATCTGCGCCAGGATGGGGATTCCAAGATGTATTATTCAATAAACAAGAATTAAAATTAGCAAGACCACTAGAGTCATATGTAATGGAAAATGTATTATTTAAAGTGTCATATCCAGCAGAATTCCATGCACAAACGGCTGCAGAATGTGCAGTGAAGTTGCATCCGGAAATTAAAGAGAGATTAGATGAAATTGACCGTATTACAATTACAACTCATGAATCAGCAATTCGTATTATTGATAAAGAAGGTCCATTAAATAACCCAGCTGATCGTGATCATTGCTTACAATACATTACGGCAATTGGTTTATTAAAAGGAGATATCGTTGCAGACGATTATGAAGATGCAGTAGCAAACGATCCACGTGTGGATGAATTACGTAATAAGATGGTTGTTGTTGAAAACAAACAGTACAGTTTAGATTACCTTGACCCGAACAAGCGCTCAATCGCCAACGCTGTTCAAGTTCACTTTAAAGATGGCACAGTAACAGAAAATGTGGAATGTGAATATCCACTTGGTCACCGCTTCCGTAGAGACGAAGCAATTCCAAAAGTTGTTCAAAAATTCACTGCAAATATGGCAGGTCATTATTCTAGTAAGCAACAAGAACAAATTCATGAAGTTTGTTTAAATGAAGAAAAACTAGAAAATATGAATGTAAACGAATTTGTAGATCTATTCTTAATTTAATAATAGGGGGAATTTAGAATGGCTTGGGTTGTGAAAAAGCAGTCAACACAAGAGGAGCTTGCGAATCGATTCCGAGCTTTAGTAGAAGCAAATGAAATTTTGCAAATTCCAGGTGCTCATGATGCAATGGCGGCTTTAGTTGCAAAAAATACAGGTTTTTCAGCTCTTTATTTATCAGGAGCTGCTTATACTGCAAGTAAAGGCTTACCAGATTTAGGTATCGTGACGTCTACTGAAGTGGCTGAGAGAGCAAGAGATTTAGTAAGAGCTACAGACTTACCGGTTCTTGTTGATATTGATACAGGATTTGGTGGTGTACTAAATGTAGCGAGAACAGCTGTAGAAATGGTGGAAGCGAAAGTAGCAGCTGTCCAAATTGAAGATCAGCAATTACCAAAAAAATGTGGACATTTAAATGGTAAAAAACTTGTTACTACAGAAGAATTGGTTCGAAAAATTAAAGCGATTAAAGAAGTTGCACCGAGCTTATACATTGTAGCACGTACTGATGCTCGCGGCGTTGAAGGATTAGATGAAGCAATTGAAAGAGCAAATGCATATGTAAAAGCAGGTGCAGACGCAATTTTCCCTGAAGCGCTTCAATCAGAGGAAGAATTCCGTCTATTTAATAGTAAGATAAATGCACCTTTGCTTGCGAATATGACTGAATTCGGAAAAACTCCATATTATAGTGCAGAGGAATTTGCGAATATGGGCTTCCAAATGGTTATTTATCCTGTAACTTCACTTCGCGTTGCAGCGAAAGCGTATGAAAATGTGTTTGCTTTAATTAAAGAAACAGGTTCTCAAAAAGATGCACTTTCTAATATGCAAACGAGAAGTGAATTATACGAAACAATTTCATATCATGACTTTGAAGAGTTAGATACTGGTATTGCAAAAACAGTATTATCAGAAGATCAATAGATAAAGCAGCGAAGGCGATGAAAATACATCTTTGGCAAAATAAAATGCTTGATGTGAAAAATCATCGCCTTCTATTTTCAAAAAAGATATTCCACTCATCGTAGACGAGCATAAGCAAAAAGCTATGAAAGCCGAATGATAGGGGGATACATATGGAGAAAACGAAGTTACCATGGGATGAATTTTTTTCACTTAATAAAGATATAAATCATACTTACTTTACACCAGAAGATTTTTCAGGTGATGAAGATTTAATCGCAAAAACGACAGAACAATTCGTTAAACAAGAAATTGTTCCACAAATGGAGAATATTGAACAACATAACTATAAAGTTTCTCGTCAATTATTTGAGAAAGCTGGGGAACTTGGATTATTAGGCATTGAGGTACCAGAAGATTATGGCGGGTTCGAGTTAGGAAAGGCTGTCTCAGGTCTTGTAGCAGAGAAAATGGGTTACGCTGGTGCGTTTAGCGTTTCTTTTAATATACACGCTGGTGTCGGTACATTGCCTTACATATATTATGGAACGAAAGAGCAAAAAGAAAAATATTTACCGAAAATCGCATCGGGAGAATGGATTGGGGCTTATGCTTTAACGGAGCCAAATGCTGGTTCGGATGCATTAAGCGCAAAAACAAGCGCCGTATTGAATGAAGAGGGAACAGCTTGGAAGTTAAATGGTGAGAAGCAATGGATTACAAATGCTCATATGGCAGATGTATACGTTGTTTTTGCGAAGACAAATAAAGGAATGACAGCGTTTATTGTCGAAAGAACATGTGAAGGTGTATCTATTGGATTAGAAGAAAAGAAAATGGGGATTAAAGGTTCTTCAACAGCGACTCTTATTTTAGAAGATGTTGTCATCCCTGCTGAAAATGTTTTAGGGGAAGTTGGGAAAGGGCATCACGTAGCCCTTAATATTCTTAACTTTGCTAGACTTAAACTTGCTTTTGGAAATATTGGAACAGCAAAACAAGCAATTGGTTTGTCGGTTCAATATGGAAAAGAGCGAAAACAGTTCCAAACGGAATTAGTAGACTTTACGATGATTCAAGAGAAAATTGCAAATATGATCATTGCTACATATGGAGCAGAAAGTGCAGCTTATCGTACAGCAGGTGTAATCGATGAAGCAATTCATGAGAGCGATGAAGATCTTATGAAGAAAATGTCCCAATTTGCAATTGAATGTGCACTGAATAAAGTAAATGCTTCTGAAACACTTGCTTATATCGTAGATGAAGCTGTACAAATTCATGGTGGTTACGGTTATATGCAAGAGTATGAGGTAGAACGATTATATCGTGATGCAAGAATTAGTCGTATTTTTGAAGGAACGAACGAAATTAATAGATTAACAGTTGCTAAAATGTTAATGAAGCAAATCGAACAATTAGAAGACACTGAAGTAGAAAGTGATGTAGCAAATGTAGAAAGAAACCATCGTTACATTTTATTAGCGAAAAAATTGTTGAAACAATCTTTGAAAACGCTCTCTAAAACTCCAGGTCTAAAAATTGACCAAGAACAAGAATATTCACGTGTAATATCAAATATGTTGACGGACGTGTACATCATGGAATCAGCGTTTTTACGTACGAGAAAAGCAGTACGTAAAAATGGAGAGGAAAAAGAACGTACGAAGCAACTCATAACGGATGTTATTTGTGAAGAAGGATACCGTAAAGTAGAAGAAGCGGCGATTTCTGTACTTTCAGCAGCTGTCACAGAAGAACAAGATAGAAATGTGATTTTAGCTGAAATCCGTCAATTATTAGTACCTTTATACACGAACGTATTTACGAAGAAGAGAGAAATTGCGAAAGCTATTATAAATCGTGGGAAATATATTGTGTAAATAGGAGGAAAGCGATATGAAAAAGATTGGTTTTATCGGTTTAGGTAACATGGGTCTTCCAATGTCAAAAAATCTAGTTAAATCAGGTTACACAGTATATGGCGTGGACTTAAATAAAGAGGCGGAAGCGTCCTTTGAAAAAGAAGGCGGAATTATCGGTCTATCAATCTCAAAACTAGCAGAAACATGTGATGTAGTTTTTACAAGTTTACCTTCACCTCGCGCTGTTGAAGCGGTATATTTTGGAGCAGAAGGATTATTTGAAAATGGTCACTCGAATATAGTTTTCATTGATACAAGTACGGTATCGCCGCAGTTAAACAAACAATTAGAGGAAGCTGCAAAGGAAAAGAAAGTAGACTTTTTAGCAGCACCTGTGAGCGGTGGTGTAATCGGAGCCGAAAACCGAACATTAACGTTTATGGTTGGTGGATCAAAAGAGGTATATGAGAAAACGGAATCTATCATGGGCGTACTAGGCGCGAACATTTTCCACGTTAGTGAGCAGATTGATAGTGGTACAACTGTTAAGTTAATTAATAACTTATTAATTGGTTTTTATACAGCTGGTGTGAGTGAAGCTTTAACATTAGCGAAAAAGAACAATATGGATTTAGATAAAATGTTTGATATTTTAAATGTAAGTTACGGTCAAAGTAGAATTTATGAACGTAATTATAAAAGTTTTATAGCACCTGAAAACTACGAGCCAGGATTTACTGTGAACTTATTGAAGAAAGATTTAGGATTTGCAGTTGACTTAGCTAAGGAAAGCGAACTCCATTTACCGGTAAGCGAAATGTTATTAAACGTATATGACGAAGCGAGTCAAGCTGGATATGGTGAAAACGATATGGCTGCTTTATATAAGAAAGTTAGCGAGCAATTAATTTCTAATCAAAAATAAATTATACAAAGGAGAGAATACAATGATTACAACTGAAATTAAACGAGTAAAAAATCACATTAACGGTGAGTGGGTTGAATCGACAGGTACGGAAGTAGAAGCAGTTCCAAATCCAGCGACTGGAAAAATTATCGCTTACGTTCCACTATCTCCAAAAGAAGATGTTGAAAAAGCTGTTGAAGCGGCAAAAGCAGCATTCGAAACATGGTCTAAAGTACCAGTTCCAAATCGTTCAAGAAATTTATATAAATATTTACAGCTATTACAAGAAAACAAAGATGAGCTTGCAAAAATCATTACGCTAGAAAATGGTAAGACGCTAACGGATGCAACAGGTGAAGTACAGCGTGGTATTGAAGCGGTAGAACTTGCAACATCTACGCCAAATTTAATGATGGGTCAAGCACTTCCGAATATCGCTAGCGGAATTGATGGATCGATTTGGCGCTACCCAATTGGAGTTGTTGCTGGTATTACGCCGTTTAACTTCCCGATGATGATTCCGTTATGGATGTTCCCACTTGCAATTGCTTGCGGTAATACATTCGTATTAAAAACATCTGAAAGAACGCCACTTTTAGCGGAGCGACTTGTAGAATTATTCTATGAAGCAGGTTTCCCAAAAGGCGTATTAAATTTAGTACAAGGCGGAAAAGATGTTGTAAATAGCATTTTAGAAAATAAAGATATTCAGGCTATTTCGTTCGTTGGCTCTGAGCCGGTAGCCCGTTACGTATATGAAACAGGTACGAAACACGGAAAACGTGTACAAGCGTTAGCAGGTGCGAAAAACCATGCGATTGTAATGCCAGATTGCAATCTTGAGAAAACAGTACAAGGTGTAATTGGATCTGCATTTGCAAGTAGTGGAGAGCGCTGCATGGCATGCTCAGTAGTAGCAGTAGTGGATGAAATTGCTGATGAATTCATTGATGTATTAGTAGCAGAAACGAAAAAATTAAAAGTAGGCGATGGCTTTAACGAAGAGAACTATGTTGGACCATTAATCCGTGAATCTCATAAAGAGCGCGTTTTAGGCTACATTAATAGCGGTGTAGCAGATGGGGCAACTTTATTAGTAGATGGCCGTAAAATTAATGAAGAAGTTGGAGAAGGTTACTTTGTAGGTGCGACAATCTTTGATGGCGTGAATCAAGAAATGAAAATTTGGCAAGATGAGATTTTTGCTCCAGTATTAAGCATTGTACGAGTTAAAGATTTAGAAGAAGGTATTAAACTAACAAATCAATCTAAATTTGCAAATGGTGCAGTTATTTATACGTCAAACGGTAAACATGCACAAACGTTCCGTGATAATATCGATGCTGGTATGATCGGTGTAAACGTAAATGTCCCAGCACCAATGGCATTCTTCGCATTTGCAGGAAATAAAGCGTCATTCTTTGGTGATTTAGGTACAAATGGTACAGATGGCGTTCAATTCTATACACGTAAAAAAGTTGTAACTGAGCGCTGGTTTTAATATAAAATAAACAGCCAAATTAGTTATTAAATGAAAACCACCACTATTAATAGTGGTGGTTTTCATCTTGTTAATTACTTTTTTCAAAAGCAAGTTTAATACCAAAACCAATTAAGACGACTCCCGTTAACCCTTGAATATAACGCTGCGTCTTCGGTTTTTTCATAAAAGCACTAATTTTATCAATTAAAAATATATAAAAAGCGAACCAAATGGCTGTTAAAACGAGGTAAGTAAGGCCCATTACGAGTAGTTGGATAAACGTATTATGATTTGGATTTAAAAATTGCGGTAAAAACGTTAAAAAGAATACTGCAACTTTAGGGTTTAATAAATTCGTAAGAAACCCTTGTCGAAAGCAAGAGGTGTGTTCATCTTCATTATTTAAAGATATATCGTTCGTATCAATGCCTTCTTTATTTCTTACTGCTAAAAGGGCTTTAATACCAATATAAATTAAATATAGAGCCCCAACGTACTTGAAAATAGAAAATAAAAGAGCTGACTTTACAATAAGTGCAGAAAGACCAATTACAGCAGCTAAAGTATGAATTAATAGTGCAATACATGTACCAAACACTGTTTTCACTCCACCGACTTTACCAGCAACCAATGTATTTTTCGTAGCCATTGCTGTATCTGGACCAGGTAAAATGATAAGGCAAATAGACATAATGATGAAAAGAAGATAATTTTCTATCATAGCCGCCCCTCCTTTTTATTTTTAGAATATTTGATTAAAATCAGTGTAGCACAAAAATGGATTTAATAAAATTAAATTTTGTTAAAAATAATTAAATAAAAAAGGCTATATAGTAGCTGTAATTACACTACTATATAGCTTCGATTTTATACCGCTATTTGCGGGTAGTAAGATTTTCACCGCACAAGATTTAGCTGAAGCAAAGAAGTTAGGTAGGGGATGAACAAAACATCCCCTCATGACAATTTCATTTTATGCATTAAGTAAGTTAAAGAAACGATTCACATCTTCTTCTGAAACGTCACTTAACTGTTTATATTTATAATTCGGATTTTGATCTTTATCAACGACAACGGAGCGTACTCCCTCGAAGAAATCTTCATGTCGCATGAAATTTTTAGCAAGTATAAGGTCCGTAGCGAAACATTCTTCAACGGATTTATCTTTTCCATCAATAAACTGTTTTAATGTTACTTTTAGTGAAATAGGGGATTTTGATAACAGTGTTTCTTTCGTTTTTAGAGCAAAGGAACTTTCATCTTTCTCCAATGAATGGATGATTTCTTCAATTGTATCGAAAGCAAAATGTGAATTGATTACTTCTAATGAAGGAGCGAGCTCGCTTTCTAAGTTTGGAGCAGTTGCAAATGTACGAATAACTTCTTTTAAATTAGTATGTACATCATCTTCTTTATGCCAATTTACACTTTCAAGTTCAGTAAGAAACTCTGGTAATGAATCAGATGTCATAAAGTAATCAGCAGCATTAATAAATAATACGTCAGAAGCTTTTAAAATAGATGCTGTTAAAGCAACGAATCGTCCTGTATATCCAGGCGCTTTATTTAAGAAATATGCAGCTCCGACGTCTGGGAAGAAGCCAATATTCATCTCTGGCATTGCCCATTTCGTACGCTCAGTTACAATGCGATACTTCGCACCATTTGTAAGACCGACACCACCGCCCATTACAATTCCATCTAAACAAGCAATAATCGGTTTTGTATATTGATAAATATATGTATCAATTTCATACTCTTCTTCAAAAAAACGTTCTGCATGTTGCAATGCCACTTCATTGGAACGCGCTTCATAAAGAGTTTTAATGTCGCCTCCTGCACAAAAACCTTTTGTGCCAGCTCCTTTTAACACGATAAGTGCAATACGCTCATCGTGTTCCCACTCTTTAAGTTTTTGTCCGATAGGTTGTAACATGTCATAAGATAAAGAATTAAGTGCTTTTGGACGGTTTAAAGTAATTGTCGCAACGCCGTTTTCACTAACAGAAAATAAAACTTGTTCAGTCATAATGCATCCTCCCTTACATATCTTCTTATTCTTAATTCTTGATATGTACTGAAATGTCCTTTATAAATTTTGTCAAAAGTTGACGGTAAATATTAATTTGGTCACTGCATATTTTGACGAGTTATCTTTGCAGGATTTCAGAGACTGAGGGGGAATATTACAACATTACTGTAAGTGTAATTATTTGAAGTTATAAT
>NZ_JBNLYC010000147.1:0-9985 GCF_050172015.1 Bacillus sp. GMa5/1
TCATTTTTGCGGAAGTAGTTCAGTGGTAGAATACAACCTTGCCAAGGTTGGGGTCGCGGGTTCGAATCCCGTCTTCCGCTTAATTAATAAGGGGCCTTAGCTCAGCTGGGAGAGCGCCTGCCTTGCACGCAGGAGGTCAGCGGTTCGATCCCGCTAGGCTCCATCTAAATAAAAAAGCTTACATCATATGATGTAAGCTTTTTTTGTTTTTAAAAAGACAACTTTTATACTTGTCGTTTAAAATGAAGAAAACGTAAAAATAAGGGATGGGGAGATAATTGTGAAAGTTGTTATTGCATCTGATTCATATAAAGAAAGCCTAAAAGCTATAGAAGTATGTGGAGCTATTGAAAGAGGTTTTAGAGCAATTTTTCCTAATGCAGAGTATGTGAAAATACCAATTGGAGATGGAGGAGAAGGGACGGTTGAATCACTTGTTGATGCTACAGGGGGGAGAATTATATCAATTAGTGTGACAGGACCGCTTAGAGAAGGTATACAAGCTTTTTATGGCATTTCTAAAGATAAAAAGACAGCGTTTATTGAAATGGCAGCAGCATCAGGATTACAGCACGTTCCAGTTGAAAAGCGCAACCCACTTATTACAACGACAAAAGGAACAGGAGAACTTATATTACATGCGCTAGATCAAGGAGTGGAGTACATAATTTTAGGACTTGGAGGAAGTGCTACAAATGATGGTGGGGCAGGTATGTTAGCAGCTTTAGGAGTAAGATTTATAAATGACAAGGGTGAAGTAATAGATCCATCTGGAGGCACATTACATTCGATTGTTGCTATTGATTTTTCACGAATGGACCCCCGCTTAAAGGGGGTAAAGATAGAAGCGGCATGTGATGTGGATAATCCATTAGTCGGAATGCAGGGAGCATCTTTCATATTTGGGAGACAAAAGGGTGCAAATGTAGAGATGATGAAAGAGCTAGATGAGAATTTACAACATTATGCGAATATGCTTAAACGATATGTATCTTTTGATGTATCTGAAATACCTGGTGCAGGGGCAGCGGGAGGAATGGGAGCGGCTGTTATTTCAGTGTTAAAGGGAGACTTGCGGAGGGGCATTGAAATTGTATTAGATTATACAAATTTCGATAAACATATAGAAGATGCAAATCTCATTATAACTGGTGAAGGTAGAATAGATAAACAAACTGCATATGGAAAGGCTCCTGTGGGTGTTGCGGGGCGTGCAAAACGTTTTTCTGTGCCTGTAATTGCTCTTGGAGGGTCTGTATCATCTGATTATTCAGCTGTGTACGAGAAAGGAATAGATGCGGTATTTAGTATTACAACGAGACCGATGACACTAGAAGAAGCATATAAAGTAGCAGGAGAAAATATTGAAATGACAACAAAAAATATTGCAATAGTATGGAAAATAGCATCAGAAAAACACTTCTAAATGTAGGAGTGTTTTATTATTATTATTTAATAATAGTGATTGCGATTGTTTCATTAAGTTAACTTTATACATAGAATAGTCTTGAAATTTGGTTTTCAGTATGAATATAAGTGAATAAATTGTATATCCATACAGAAAAATGTCGAGTTGAGTCAGACTATATAAAAGATTTAAAATATTTAGTGAAGGCATAAAAGGGGGATACTATCTATGAAAAAAGAAATCTCAGTTATTGGAGTTCCAATGGATTTAGGACAGATGCGTCGTGGAGTTGATATGGGACCGAGCGCGATCCGTTATGCAGGGGTAATTGAAAGAATTGAAGAAATTGGATATGACGTTAAAGATATGGGAGATATATGTATAGAGAGAGAAAAAGAGATAGATGAAAATACAAAATTAAGAAACCTTACACAAGTTGCAACTGTATGTAATGAATTAGCAAGTAAGGTGGATCATATTATAGAAGAAGGTCGTTTTCCACTTGTATTAGGTGGTGACCATAGTATTGCTATCGGTACATTAGCTGGTGTAGCAAAACATTATAAAAACTTAGGCGTTATTTGGTATGATGCACACGGTGATTTAAATACAGAGGAAACTTCACCATCTGGAAATATTCATGGTATGTCACTTGCAGCAAGTTTAGGTTATGGACATTCTTCACTTGTAGATTTATACGGAGCATATCCAAAGGTGAAAAAAGAGAATGTCGTAATTATCGGTGCGCGTGCATTGGATGAAGGAGAAAAAGATTTCATTCGCAATGAAGGTATTAAAGTGTTCTCAATGCATGAAATTGATCGTATGGGGATGACGGCTGTTATGGAAGAAACAATCGCATATTTATCTCATACTGATGGTGTACACTTATCATTAGATTTAGACGGTCTTGATCCTCATGATGCACCAGGTGTTGGAACGCCTGTAATTGGCGGTCTATCTTATCGTGAAAGTCATTTGGCGATGGAAATGTTAGCAGAAGCTGATATTATCACATCTGCTGAATTTGTTGAGGTAAATACGATTTTAGATGAGAGAAATAGAACGGCAACAACAGCAGTTGCTTTAATGGGTTCTTTATTCGGTGAAAAACTAAAATAAATGTAAGAAAAGCAACTGAGAAGTTGCTTTTTTTATTTGAAAATAGGCGTATAATAATGATTTATATTATACTGTACAATAAAAATGTTTGACATCTTACCAATTTGAGCTAAAGGGGGTTGTTTGTAATTGTCGTTTGTTTCATGTATGGTATAATTAACTAGTTGTTGGAAATACATACAGATAGAGCATAAAACAATATTTCAATATATGGATAGAATTGCTCGTAAGTAGGAGGAAGGGATAGCATGCCTTTTGAAGATACGACCATTTTGAAATATCTTAGTACGGCATTAGATATTGCCATTGTATGGTTTATTATATATAAGCTAATTCTTATAATCCGAGGGACGAAAGCTGTTCAACTTTTAAAAGGGATTACAGTTATTATCGTCGTTAAGATGATCAGTATTTTCCTTGAATTGCGTACGCTATCTTGGCTAACTGAACAAGTATTAACGTGGGGATTTTTAGCCGTTATTATTATCTTTCAGCCAGAATTGCGAAGAGCACTTGAGCAGCTAGGGCGCGGAAGTTTATTTTCGCGTGTTGGAACGCATGAGGATGATGAACCTGAAATGGTTGCAACAGCGATAGCAAAAGCAACCGAATATATGGGGAAACGTAGAATTGGTGCATTAATTACTTTGTCAAAAGAGACCGGTATGGGTGATTATGTGGAAACGGGTATTCCGCTGAATGCAAACGTATCATCGGAATTACTTATTAATATTTTTATTCCAAATACACCTCTTCATGACGGAGCGGTAATTATGCAAGGAAGTACAATTAAAGCAGCAGCATGCTATCTTCCATTATCAGAAAGTCCGTTTATTTCTAAAGAATTAGGAACTAGACATCGTGCTGCAATGGGAGTTAGTGAAGTTACTGATAGTATTACAGTAGTTGTGTCTGAAGAAACTGGTCAAATTTCTTTAACGAAAAATGGTAAGTTGCATCGTGATTTGAAGACAGAACAGCTGAAGGATATGTTATTAGCTGAATTTAGTGGAAACGAAAAAACGACTTCTTCGTCTTTATGGAATTGGAGGAGAAAGCGTCATGGATAAGTTAATGGAGAATCATTGGTTTTTAAAAGGGATCTCATTACTATTGGCGTGTATGCTTTTTATGTCAGCGACGTTAACTGAAAAAAATACGACATCAGGTATATTACCTTTTGCAAATGATACGAAAGAAACATTAACTAATTATGCTATTAATCTTAAGTATGATGAGGAGAAATATATTGTAAGTGGTATTCCGGCAGAGGGCGTTAAAGTAAAATTAGAAGGCCCAAAAGCATCAGTTGCTACAGCAAAAGCAAAAAAACAATTTGACATACCGGTTGATTTGCGAGATAGTCCAAAAGGAACTTATGAGATTTCTTTAAAAACGAACGGGCTTCCAGATGATGTGAAAGGAACAGTTCAGCCATCAACAATTAAAGTTACTCTTCATGAAAAGGCGAGAAAATATGTTCATGTAGATCTGAAATTATCAAATGAGGATCAGATGCCAGCGGGGGCTACTCTAGAAAAATCAAGCCTTAAACCGGATACTGTTGAGGTAGTTGGGACGAAAGAAGAAATTGAAAGCATTTCATCTGCCAAAGCGTATGTTGATTTAAAAGGTGTTAATAAAACTGTTACAAAAACGCCCGAAGTTACATTATACAATAAAGAAGGAAAACGTTTAAATGTAAGAACAAGTCCATCTAAGATTAGTGTAACGTTGAATGTGGCAACGCAAAATACAGCCAATAATACTGAAAAAACTGTTCCTGTAACGTATACGAAGAAGGGGAGTTTAGCAGAAGGATTGGCGGTTACAAATATCAGTGTTGAACCGAGAGAAGTAACGATAGCTGGTCCAAAAGATATTTTGGATAATATACAATCGCTAGAGGGGGTCGAAGTAGATCTTAGTCAATTGACAGAGTCTACAACATTCGATGCCTCTGTTTTATTACCCAAGGGTGTAACAAGTGCCAAACCGAATCAAGTGAAGGTTTCGGTGGGAGTGCAAAAAACAAAACAAACGAAAACAAAAACGATTGATGGTATCCCAATCCAGAAAAATGGACTTTCTAAAGATGTTACTGCTCAGCTACTTTCGCCGCAAGATGGAAAGATAAGTGTTGATATTTCAGGAGAAGCAAGTATAGTAGATAAAATAACAGCTGCTCAAATAACAGCGGTAATTAATCTGCAAAATGTATCTCCAGGAACGAAAGATATTTCAATTCAAGTGAGTGGTCCTGGTAATATTTCAATAGAGCCAAAACAAAAAAGTGCTAAAGTTACTATTGTGAAGAAAGAAAAACCAGATAAAGAAGTACAGGGTAACGGTCAACAACCGGATTCAAACACCGATCAAGAAAATCAAAATGAGAAACCAAAAAATCCTGAACCTGATTCAGAAAAAGAACAGGAAAAGAATCAAAACCAAAATCAAAATCAAAATCAAGATAAAGATAAAGAAACGAGTCAAGAACCAACAGTAGATAATCACAATCAAAAAGAGCAAGAAAAAGGAGCGAATCATAATGGGTAAATATTTTGGTACAGATGGAGTACGCGGAGTTGCAAATAAGGAGTTAACACCTGAATTAGCTTTCAAAATTGGACGTTTTGGTGGTTATGTATTAACAAAAGATACAGATCGTCCAAAAGTAATTATTGGTCGTGATACACGTGTATCTGGCCATATGTTAGAAGGAGCTTTAGTAGCAGGGCTATTATCAACTGGAGCAGAAGTAATGCGCCTTGGCGTTATTTCTACACCGGGCGTTGCTTATTTAACAAAAGCACTAGACGCACAAGCGGGTGTTATGATTTCTGCATCTCATAATCCAGTACAAGATAACGGTATTAAATTCTTTGGTTCAGACGGCTTTAAATTAACAGATGAGCAAGAAGCTGAGATTGAAGCTTTATTAGACAAAGAAGTTGATGAACTACCACGTCCGACAGGTACTAATCTTGGACAAGTGAGTGATTACTTTGAAGGTGGACAAAAATATTTACAGTACATTAAACAAACTGTTGAAGAAGATTTCTCTGGCCTACATATCGCTTTAGATTGTGCACATGGTGCAACTTCTTCTCTTGCTCCATACTTATTTGCAGACCTAGAAGCTGATATTTCAACGATGGGAACTTCTCCAAATGGTATGAATATTAATGAGGGTGTAGGATCTACACATCCAGAAGGCTTAGCTGAATTGGTAAAAGAAAAAGGTGCGGATATCGGACTTGCTTTTGATGGCGATGGCGACCGTTTAATTGCTGTAGACGAAAAAGGAAACATCGTTGACGGTGATCAAATTATGTTCATTTGTGCGAAGTACATGAAAGAAACTGGTCAATTAAAACATAATACAGTTGTTTCAACTGTTATGAGTAACTTAGGTTTCTACAAAGCACTTGAAGCAAATAATATTACAAGTGATAAAACAGCAGTTGGTGACCGCTACGTAATGGAAGAAATGAAGCGCGGAGGTTACAACCTAGGTGGAGAACAATCAGGCCATATTATCTTACTTGATTACATTACAACTGGTGATGGAATGTTAAGTGCACTTCAACTTGTAAACATCATGAAAATGACGAAAAAGCCATTATCTGAGCTTGCAGGGGAAATGACGAAATTCCCACAATTGCTAGTAAACGTTCGTGTAACAGATAAAAAATTAGCATTAGAAAATGAAAAAATTAAAGAAATTATTCGTGTTGTAGAGGAAGAAATGAACGGTGATGGCCGTATTCTTGTTCGCCCATCTGGAACAGAGCCACTTATTCGTGTAATGGCAGAAGCACCAACACAAGAAGTTTGTGATGCATATGTACATCGCATTGTAGAAGTTGTGAAAGCCGAAGTTGGCGCTGAATAATTAGCTGAATTTATATGAAAAAGGAGCACAAAAAGTGCTCCTTTTTCATATGTTTTATAGACGATGAAAAAAATTTCATTGACGGTTTATCCATGTTTGTTATAAGATGGTCTTGTTCTTTTTCTCAAAGGAAATATTGTAAATTATAAAAGCGCCAGAACTACAAATAGTGTAGTTGACGAGGTGGGGTTTATCGAGATTTCGGCGGATGACTCCCGGTTGTTCATCACAACCGCAAGCTTTTACTTAAATCATTAAGGTGACTTAGTGGACAAAGGTGAAAGTGTGATGAGAGAAGAGGAACGGATGAAAACTAGCTGTATAAGTATATACGGACTTAAACCCAATCGAGAGGAAGGTGAAAGCCGTTACAAGCTTACAGGGCTAGCAATATGTAATCCGTTTTTTAGTATAAATAAAAATGGTATCGGACTATGTCGTTACATGTTCGCAGAGCAGTGTAAGCATTTGTAACGGCGACTAAACATGTGTGGAATCGTAGGATTTATTGGAGAGCAAGATGCAAAGGAAATTTTATTAAAAGGTTTAGAAAAGCTAGAATATCGTGGATATGATTCAGCAGGTATTGCAGTACAAGCAGAGAACGGTGTTGTTGTATACAAAGAAAAAGGCCGTATCGCAAAACTTCGTGAAATCGTAGATGAGAACGTAGCAGCAAGCGTAGGTATCGGACACACACGCTGGGCTACACACGGTGTTCCAAGTAAAGTAAACGCGCATCCGCATCAAAGTACATCAAAACGCTTTACATTAGTTCATAACGGTGTAATTGAAAACTATGAATTAGTGAAAAAGGAATATTTACAAGATGTAACGTTCGTAAGTGAAACAGATACAGAGGTTATCGTACAGCTTATGGAACAACAAGTGAGCACAGGATTAAGTGTAGAAGAAGCGTTCCGTAATACGCTATCTCTTTTACATGGCTCTTATGCAATCGGATTACTTGATGCTGAAAATCCAAACATGATTTATGTTGCTAAAAACAAAAGCCCGCTATTAGTAGGTGTTGGTGACAACTTTAATGTTGTGGCAAGCGACGCTATGGCGATGTTACAAGTTACAGATCAATTCATTGAGTTAATGGATAAAGAAATCGTAATCGTAACGAAAGAAAGTATTACAATTAAAAACTTACAAGGTGAAACGATTGAACGTGCACCGTTTACAGCGGAATTAGACGCAAGTGATATTGAAAAGGGAACATATCCTCATTTCATGCTTAAAGAAATCGATGAGCAACCACTTGTAATCCGTAATATAATTCAAAAGTATCAAGATGAAAATGGCGAAATTGAATTAAATCAAGACATCCGCAATGCGATTTTAGATAGCGATCGTATTTACATCATTGCATGTGGAACGAGTTATCATGCAGGTCTTGTTGGAAAACAATTTATCGAGAAGTTTGCAAAAATGCCAGTTGAAGTACACGTGGCAAGTGAATTCTCTTACAACATGCCATTATTAACAGAAAGACCATTCTTCATTTACATTTCACAAAGTGGTGAAACAGCTGATAGCCGTGCAGTACTTGTACAAACAAATGAAATGGGGCATAAAGCATTAACAATTACAAACGTGCCTGGTTCTACGCTTTCTCGTGAAGCTGATTATACACTTCCGTTATACGCTGGACCAGAAATTGCAGTTGCATCAACGAAAGCTTACACAGCACAGCTTGCAGTACTTTCAATTTTAGCGGCTGATATTGCTAAAGCAAAAGGTGAAGTTCTTGATTTCGATTTAACACACGAACTAGGACTTGTAGCAAATGCAATGATAGAACTTTGTGATCAAAAAGAAGAAATGGACGCATTAGCAAAACAATTTTTAGCAACAACGCGTAACTGTTTCTTCATCGGCCGTAGCGTAGACTTCTACGTAGGATTAGAAGGTGCGTTAAAACTAAAAGAAATCTCTTACATCCAAGCAGAAGGATTCGCTGGAGGAGAGTTAAAACACGGTACAATCGCTTTAATTGAAAATGGTACACCAGTTATTGCACTTGCTACACAAGAGCACGTAAACCTTGGAATTCGTGGTAACGTGAAAGAAGTAGTAGCACGCGGGGCTAACCCATGTATCATCTCAATGAAAGGCTTAGAAATGGAAGGTGACAGCTTCGTATTACCAGCTGTACACGAAGCGCTAGCACCGCTAGTAGCAGTTATTCCATTACAACTTATCTCATACTACGCAGCACTTCACCGCGAGTGTGACGTTGATAAGCCACGTAACTTAGCTAAGTCTGTTACTGTTGAGTAGGAGATTGGTAGGTTAATAAATATAGTTATGCGTTTGAAATAAATTTTGATAGTTTATAAAAAAGTCTGATCGTTTATAATAAATTAAAACTAAGAAAAGAACTCTGTAAAAATCATTTTACAGAGTTCTTTTAGTTATTTATTGTTTTACATAACAAATTGTTACTTGTTCGTCTATGTGGAAAATCTGTAATGCTTTACCATCTAAATTTTTAACCTCATATGATGAATAAATAGGTCTTTCCAATTTCACTTCTTGACCATTTTGAGTTCCTTTTTCCACCATTAGCGTTAACTGATGGGAAGAAACGTCTGCTTGGTATGTTCCTGTTAAGTAATTATCTTTATTTGGATAAGAACCATTTGCATATGTTTCAAATGTCTTATCTGCTTTTAGGACTAACGTAGTTTTGACTCCGTCTCCGTAATCAATACCCCAATTACCTACAAGCTCTGTACCGTCTTTATAGTTGTTCTGTACATTCTTAAACTTAGCCGAATCCTCGTCTGGTGTATCAATTTTTCCTTTGAATATACCAGTTTTATTTTGGGTACTGTATGTTTTAACTGTATTACCACTAGATAAACTCGGTGAGTTAGAAGAACTAGTACCACTTGTTGTAGAAGTAGTTGTTGAACTACCCTTAGCTTCCGCTTTTAACTTATCAAATACAGGTTTCCAAATGCGTTTTGCTTCATCTAATTTATTGTTTGCTTTATCTATGATTGCATCATCCGTATCTTTAAGTTTTTTAGAGTAATCAAATAATTTCGATACTTCTTTGAAAGATTCTTTTAACTTTTGAACAGCTTTTACAATTTCCTTATGATCTTCCTTATATTTTCCTGGTGCATCTATACGCTCTATTTTATTAAATACTTTATCTAAGTCTTTAATACTATCTCGTACCTCTTCATTTGACTTACTTCCCTTTTTATTATCCCTCACAGAAGCATCATAGTAATCTAGACGTCTTAATAAGTCTTCTTCAATGTCTACCATAAGTTGTGGGTAATCCTCAGGTAAAACCATAATCATCTTAACATCTTTACTTTCTTCTTTTGAGTTAGTTGATTTTTCCTTTGTTTCAGATGATTTACCTTCTGTCTTAGTTTCTTTACTTTCTTGTTTACCAGATTCAGTATTTGTTTTTTCTTTTTCTCCAAATAAATTAGTTACACTACAAGCTGACATAGAAACTACTAATCCGGATGCTAGTAAAATTTTACCTGTACTCTTTTTGAAATTCTTCATATGATTTTTCAATTCTC
>NZ_JBNLYC010000148.1:0-9854 GCF_050172015.1 Bacillus sp. GMa5/1
AATCATGCAACTAACAATAAAGAAAAACAGCTAATTATGGCTAAAATTACAGGTAATTTCAAAAGAGGTAATGAACGAAATTGAAAACGAATCTCATTTACATTTTGATTATACAACAAATAAAAAAAGAAATGTCGCTCATTCAACATTTCTTTAGACTTTCTTCATAAAAAATTTACATTGCTAACATTCCTTCATTTTCTATACTTCCCATATAAGCTAACCGCTGAAATAGTTAGTAATACAACTATGCATAACCACGCATACGTATATCCCTTCTTATCTACAATATAACCAAATAAAGCAGGCGCAGCAATAATGGCAATTTGATTTAATGTAAGTGCAAAACTCACTGTCATCCCTACCGATTCTTCACTTGCTGACTCCGCAACTTCAGTTATAAAAAGACTAAACCATCCAATTGAAAAGAACCCTAACAATGCACTTACACCATACAATACATTCGTTATTGTATGTATGCTCATTACTAATATTAGAATGAAGAAAATAGAAATACAAACAGTTATAAATAAGAGGGTACGCCTATTCCCCTTATAAAATAAATCACTAGTAGTCGCTAATATAACCCTACCAACCATTCCAGAAAAGAACATAACGGAAAATACTTTTCCAGCTAAAATTGGCGTGATTGATTGTTCCAATACTAAAAATTTTATAAAGTGTGCAACTAACACCATTTGCAATGAAATCATACAAATGCCAGTTATATAAATTGCATACAACTCTTTTTTACACATCACTTCTTTTAACTGCATCCAAAAAGAAAGTTTACTACGTTCTTGTTTAACGTTCTCTTGAATATATGGTTCCTTATAAAATATAAAAAATAAAAACCCTCCAATTATACAAATACATGCAATGCTATTTACCGCATAGGCCATATTATATTTTATTGTAAGAAACGGGATCAATACTCCCGCTAATGTACCACCAATCGGTATACCGGCTTGTCTAATCCCCATCGCTAACCCGCGATTTTCTTTTGAGAACCACTTCATTATCACCTTACTTCCTCCTGGCTGCGAAACACTATAAAACGTTCCTACTAATAAAAGTACAAAAAGTAACCCATTAAATCCATTGACCATATTAGTCAGTAAAAACGAACCTCCTAGTAAAAATGAACTTATCGAAATTAACAACTTTTCATTGTATTGATCAAGTAGCCGCCCGACAAAAAGCATACAAAATAGCGGTCCTATATTTACAACACTTACTAACAATCCAATCTCCGTATTCGTAAGTGCATATTCTTCTTTCCAAAATAAAGCAAACGCTCCAACACCATACGTTATAAGTGTCGCTGTTGTTTGAGCAACCGTCGCAAAAATTAACATAACCCACTTATAAGTACTATTCACCCTTTCTTCCATTAACACAATAATCCCTCCATCCTCTTCCATTGTATGAAAGTTCTGATATCATATAAAATAAAGATTTATCATGTAATCCATCAAAAAAAATGATACTTTTTCTGGAGGGATGATACTTGGATATAAAAGATTTAACTGTATTTTACGAAGTTGCGAAAGAAAAAAACATATCTCACGCAGCTAAAAATTTAAACTATGTACAGTCTGGCGTAACAATGCGTATGAAACAACTAGAAAACGAATTAGGTGTGCCTTTATTTTACCGAAACGGAAAAGGTGTAACTTTAACTTCTAACGGTGAGATTTTATTAACATACGCCAAACAAATTATCCACTTAATGGATCAATCTGTTAAAGCAGTTCAAAGTAATGGGATCGAACCAAGAGGCACTTTAAAAATTGGATGTACAGAATCTACAACCGCTGTAAGACTTCCATCTATATTAACGGCCTATTATGAGAAATACCCAAAAGTCGAATTGATTTTAGAATCAAATACGACAGAACAATTAATTAGGCTTGTACTAGAACGAAAACTGGACGGAGCGTTTATAGCTGGCTCTACTCAGCATGCTGAACTTCATACAAATATATTTCGTGAAGAAGAATTAGTTCTCATTAGCAAAAAGCCTTTATCTTCCTTTAAAGAAATAGGAGACATGAATTTACTTGCATTTAGTCACGGGTGCTATTATAGAAATTTATTAGAAGATTGGCTTCAAGAAGAAGGAATTTCACCTAAGCGAGTATTTGAGTTTGGAACAATTGAAGCGATACTCGCATGTGTAAAATCAGGTATGGGCATAGCAATTATGATGAAGTCTATTTTAAATGGTCATAAACATGACATATCATTCAATCCTTTACCAAATAGCTTCAAAAAAGTTCCTACTACTTTTATTACTAGAAAAGATATATATCACTCTGCTGCATTACAAAAATTTATGGAGATGACTCACAATGCGTGAAAAGAAAATACGTGGTATGAAACGAAAAACAAACACTATGATAAAGCGAATTGAGGAACATATAAAAACGTTCCCTTCTACTTTCTATAACGATGAATATTGGAATATGCCTTTACCAGTTTCTCAAGCTTTTATCGATTCTTGTAAAACGCCTAGAAAAGTAAAACGATTATGTATTCAAACCTTATTAAATCAAGCAAATCATTTAATAAATATGAAACCGAGCGATACACATACATATCGAGTTGTTGTTTTGATTTCTATAAATAATTTGTGGGATTCGCAAATCATTATATTTAAAAATGAGGACTACTTTCATAATTTCTTTAATAGAGATAGTGAATTTCAAAAATGGATTCTTCTTTCAAATGAAATTGATTTTTGGGAGACATGGGAAATTTCAGTTTGTCATTCCTTCAAAACGCTTCACTTTCAAGAAATTATTTATGATGCAGATGAATGCTATGAAAAAGAGATTACGTTTATCGGGGAGTTAAATTAAAAAGGGTATACCTAAAACACTGGTATACCCTTTTCCACTTATTTTTCCTTTAATACACTATGTAATCGATCCGGATAATTTGTAAACATTCCTGTAGCACCCCATTTGATTAACAGTCTCATATCGGGTTTCTCATTAATTGTATAAGGGTGAATTAACAGTCCATTTTTCCTAGCCATTTTCATATATGACTCATCAATAATTAGTTCTCCGTTATCATTACGTAAGTTTGGTCCAATACCAGCTGCATACTTTTTAATTTCTTGAAAATCATCATTTGTTACACTTTTCGGTTCATGTGTAATACCAGACCATTCAACAATTTCATTGTTTTCATTTGGATAATACCAAAGCAATTGAACTAACGGAATATTTTCATTCATACTATGAATCTTTTTCAAACTATCTTTACTAAATGATTGAATCATAACACGGCTAGAAGACATGTTTTGGCCTACTAAATTATATTTTTGTAACAACGCCAACAATTTCTCTTCCATTCCTGGATACACATCTGGTGATTTTGTTTCAATATAATACTTCATACTTCTTCCATACTTTTGGAAGATTTCTTCAAGAGTTGGAACCTTTTGCCCAACATACTCTTGCTTAGCCTTTTCTGGATACGCTTTATTAAACCATGATCCAGCATCTAAACTCTTTATTTCGCTTAACGTTTTATCTCGTACTTCGCCTGTTCCATTTGTAGTGCGATCAACTGCTGTATCATGCATTGCAATTAATTGGCCATCCTTTGTTAATTGAATATCTAACTCTAAATAATCCGCTTTCATTTTTTTCACTAGATCATAAGAAGCAAAAGTATGCTCAGGTGCATGTCCACTTGCTCCGCGATGTGCAATATTTAAAAACTTATTCGTATTCCATTCATGCTTTCCTTCTGCTTTCGCATGAACAGCTCCCCCAGCAAAGATGCTTCCTGTCATAAAGAAAATAACTAAAACGCTAATAATCTTTCTCATCCTTCAAACCCTTCCTACGTTGCAAATTTCAACAAGCTAATGAGATTTACACGAAATAGAAGACACACTTTCATTATTTTTATAAACCTATATTAAAATTCCAATCTTACAAATGTTTTCTATATTATTAATATAGAAAACTAGTATTATCCTATTTAATTTCTATAGCCCTCCTTTTCACATGTAACTCCCTATTTTGTACGGTTCATTCAATAAAAAAAGCCATAAATTATTTAGAATACACTCCTGTATCCCTAAATAAATTTATGGCTTTTCTCAAATATCTCCGGCCTCTATTAACTTGTCGAATTTAATCATATCAAACCTATTGAAATTTGTGAATATTTTTTTCAGTACAGTGAAGTACATAAAACAATATTTCTGTAGTTACTTAAAAATCACATAATAAATTTCTCATTACCTCTTCCAATACTATATCTGGATTTACTACCGTTTTTTCCGAACGCCATCCGATAAAGCCATCTGGTCTAATTAATACAGCACCTCCATTCTCTATACCATATAATTTGCTAAAAATATCTTCTGGAACAATAAAGTCTCCACTTAAGCCAACACGATACCCTTTTAGATGTATTCCTAATTTAGCTGAAACAGCATGTGCTGCCTCAGCCCAAGAACTATTTTCTACTCCTGTAAGTAATACAAAACTGTTACCGAATAAGTCTAATGTAGAAACTTTCTTCCCCTCATACGTTCCCCATAAATGTGGCGCTCGCGTTCCAGGTCTTCCGTTCAACTCTATGCTATCCATTCTATGCGGAGTGACTGAATCATCTATAATCGCCTCTGAACAATACTGATATCCAACTGTAACAGCTAAACCATCCATATTATTCAAACTGCCTTCCTCTCTATTCGCAGCACGAAACAGTAAACTACTTGCATAAGCTGTCGTTAATTTTGCAACAGAGTGTCTCTCCTCATGATATGTTTCTAACAATTTTGGTTTTGCCTTCCCTTTTATAACAGCCGCTAATTTCCAAGCTAGATTGTGCGCATCTTGTATTCCTGTATTTGAACCAAATCCTCCTGTTGGCGGCATAATATGTGCAGAATCGCCAACTAAAAAGGTTCGATTTCCTTGAAATTTCACCGCTGTACTTTCAGCGGCTTCCCACGGTAAAACACTTAATATTTTTGATTCAACATTTGTACTTCCAATTGCTATTTGAATAATTTGTTTACAACGTTCTATAGTAAAGTCCTCTAGCCCCTCTCCTTTTAATGGATCGTAGGCTACATGATAAATCCATTTTTTTACGTTATCAACCGGGATAAGTGCACCAAGAACCTCCGGATGAAGTACCATCGAAAAACCGAATGCATCTCCTTGTATAAACTCACTTAAATCAGCTTCAAAATAAATATTCATATAATAGCCACCAATGGTTCCACGACCCTCAGTTTTAATCCCTAACTGCTCACGTATTTTACTTTTCGCTCCATCCGCTGCAATTACATAGTCACAATGTATGACACTTTCTTTTTCTGTTTCACGATTTCGAATCGTTGCTTTTACCCCGTTTTCATTTTGTTCAAATGAAACTAATTCATGATAAAAAGATAGTTGCTCGCCTAATGTTTTCGCTTCTTGTAACATCATCTCTTCTAAAATAATTTGATAACACGCAGTTTGTTTTGATGGACTAATCTTTTCTATTTTTTGAAGTAACTCTTCATCGTTTCCGTATTGCGTCGCTCTCATTTGTTCCAATTCTTCTTTATTCGCCTCAGCTATTGTATGAACCGCTATTCTTCCTCTGCAGTTCTCTAATGCTTTACCTGCCAATTTAATTCTTTTTTCCAAGCCTAATTCTCGAAATAACTCCATTGTACGTAAAGTAAGACCGCCTGCTTTCGGATGAATGGCAGTAGACGGATGCCTTTCAATAAGTAAGTACTCAATATTATGTTTTGCAAGAAATAACGCAGACGCTAACCCAGATAATCCCCCTCCAACAATTAAAACTGGTACATAATTCGATTTCATATATTTACCCTCCACATCATTGTTCTGAGCTCAGTGACATAAATATAATCAAAAAAAACATTAAAATATAGACTTATATTTCATTTTGAATTATCATATAAATAGATTACGCCCCAAAATTCCTTTTACCTTTTCATACATCTATAATCCACCTGAATTGTGTCTGTATGAAAGTGTAAAACAAAAGAATGTACTTTACGTTGAACCATGTTCTATCGTAAAAATCAAAAATAATACAAACATTATAAGCGGTCGTAACCTTATGGATTATACAAGGTTACGACCGCTTATTTTATTGTTACATCATTTTTTGTTTTTAAAACTTCATCTATTGTGTTATGTAATCCTTCCAATCCCTTTTCTATCTCCCTATAATTTTCAACAATAAAAAATTCATTCGTCTCGATTTTCTTTCTCAATATTGCACCTCATGCAACAATCATGTAGCATTACCGTATCGAAGTAATGGTTCATCATCTTAAACCTTTCGACTAATTACCTGGAGGCAAAGTGATTGAAATGAATAAACAAGAACAATTAAATATTATAAAAAAAGATTTTATTGATTCTCAAAAAGTATTATTGGCAATTGGTGATGAAACACGTCAAGCTATTTTATTAGTGCTAATGGAAACGGAATGTCAAACCGGATTACGTGTAGGAGAAATTACGAAGCAAACACACCTTTCCCGTCCAGCAGTATCACATCACCTTAAGATTTTACGAGAAGCTGGCATTATTTTAATGAGAAAAGAAGGTACAAAGAATTTTTATTATATTGATATACGTACAAAATTAGGTTTATTAAAAAATCTTGTATTAGATATTGAGAAGCTATTGCAAAACTTTTATTAAAACTTGGAGGTATAAGAAATGAAAGCAATGATAATTGATAGATATGGAAAAGTCCCAATGCGTATGGCAGAGGTACCTACTCCTGAAATTAATGAGTATGAAGTGCTCGCAGAAATTCATGCAGCTAGTATTAACCCAATTGATTTTAAAATACGTGATGGAAAAGTTAAAATGTTACTGAAATATGAAATGCCTCTAATCCTTGGGAATGACTTTTCCGGTGTCATCACGAAGGTTGGATCAAAAGTGACTCGTTTTAAAGTCGGTGATGAAATATATGCTCGTCCAAGAAAAAATAAGATTGGTACTTTCGCGGAGTATATAGCCATTCATGAAGATGATATTGCTTTAAAACCAAAAAATCTAAGTTTTGAGGAAGCGGCTTCGATTCCACTCGTTGGCTTAACATCATATCAAGCATTACATGACATCATGCAATTACAAAAAGGTCAAAAGATTTTAATTCACGCTGGATCCGGTGGTGTTGGTACTTTCGCAATTCAGTTAGCAAAAATAATGGGTGCCATTGTTACAACGACTGCTAGTGAAGCTGGTGCAAATTTAGTAACGTCTCTTGGCGCAGATGAAATTATTAATTACAAAACAGAAAAATTTGAAGATATACTACAAAATTATGATGCGGTATTTGATACAATCGGCGGTGCAACACTTGAAAAATCATTCAATATTATAAAAAGCGGAGGAAACATTGTTTCCGTTTCAGGTATGCCGAATGCTCGCTTCGGTAAAGAATTTGGTTCAGGATTCTTTAAAACTCTCTTATTTTCATTAGCCAGCAAAAAACTTACTGCACTTGAAAAAAAGCATAATGCTCAATATTCATTTTTATTTATGAAGCCAAGCGGAGATCAATTACGTACTATTGCAAACTATATTGAAGCCGGAAAAATCAAACCGGTAATTGATCGAGTCTTCCCTTTTGAAGATGCGCAAAAAGCAATGGAATATTCAGAGTCTGGAAGAGCAAAAGGAAAAATAATTGTAAAAATTAAATAATAATAAAACCTCCATTTTCTTAAAATGGAGGTTTTAAATTTGCTGTTAAATAGACATAGTGCAATGAAGTCCTTACAATAGATTGCAAGGGGAAATATTATATTATACTTTTAGTTAACTTTACAAAGAATACATACGTACAAATACATAACTTAAAATACAAAAAGGAGGAGATACAATGACTAAAAATAATGAAACAGGTTGGAATTTAGATAATAGTTATACGACTTTACCACAATCATTTTATACAGAAATCCCCCCTACTCCCGTAAGTTCACCGGAGTTAGTTAAACTAAACCATTCATTAGCGATATCTCTTGGCTTGACCCCTGAAGAACTGAAAAAGGAAGCTGAAATTGCTATTTTCGCTGGTAATGCACTCCCAGAAGGAGCTCATCCATTAGCTCAAGCATATGCTGGCCATCAATTCGGACATTTTAATATGTTAGGCGACGGTCGTGCTCTTTTAATTGGCGAACAAATTACTCCTTCAGGTGAGCGTTTCGATATTCAACTGAAAGGTTCTGGCCCTACTCCCTATTCACGCCGAGGAGATGGCCGTGCTGCACTCGGTCCGATGCTACGTGAATATATCATTAGTGAGGCAATGTATGCACTTGATATTCCGACTACTCGCAGTTTAGCAGTTGTCACAACTGGTGAAGCAACATATCGTGAAACAAAGTTACCTGGAGCAATTTTAACTAGAGTAGCTAGTAGCCATATACGCGTCGGTACATTTCAATATGCTGCAGCTCGTGGTTCAATAGAGGACCTGAAATCACTAGCTGACTATACGATAAAAAGGCATTACCCAGAAATTGAATCCCATGAAAACCGATATACTGCATTACTACAAGCAGTCATTAAAAGACAAGCTAGTCTTATCGCAAAATGGCAACTTGTTGGATTTATTCACGGTGTAATGAACACTGACAATATAACGATCAGTGGCGAAACAATTGATTACGGTCCTTGTGCATTTATGGACAATTACGACCAAGGAACCGTATTTAGCTCTATTGACACACAAGGTCGTTATGCATATGGAAATCAACCATATATGGCCGCATGGGATCTCGCACGACTAGCAGAATCTTTAATACCGATTCTGCACGAAGATGATGAAGAAGCACTAAAAATCGCTCAAGACGAAATTTCGAAATTTAGCGTACAGTATGAAAACAATTGGTTCCTTGGAATGAAAAAGAAATTAGGACTATTTAGCAACGAAGAACAAGATCAATCACTTATTGAGCAACTTTTAAAAATGATGGAGAAATATAAAGCAGATTACACTAATACATTCCGTTCATTAACTCTTGATACGTTAGAAAATATCCCTCTACTCGATAGTCCTGAATTTAAAGAATGGTACAAACTGTGGCAATCTCGATTAGAAAAACAAGAAGAATCGAAAGAAAACGCCTACGAGATGATGAAAAATAATAACCCATCAATCATCCCGAGGAACCACCGTGTAGAAGAAGCACTAGAAGCAGCTGTTACAAATGACGACTATAGCGTAATGGAGAAACTTCTTGAAGCTTTATCAAATCCTTATGCGTATTCTACAGATCAAGAAGAATACTGCATTCCGCCTGCACCGACGAATCGCCCTTATCGTACTTTTTGTGGGACTTGATTAAAAATTTGTTTTTATTTTAACCCAAAATTTATTAAGTTAACTATTAATCACAAACTTAAAAGTTGCTTTCAATATTGAAAGCAACACATTTAGTATCCAACCTTAAACAAGTCACAAATTATAATTTGTGACTTGTTTAATTACCCACGTTCAATAGAAGGTTTGTTTTGCAGGCATCGTTGTATCTTCAGAGACAGCATATGGATTTTCATTAGGTTTTATAATTATAAACGTTCCACCATATCCACTGTGAGCTAATTTATTGCAAAGACCTTCTACCATAAAACCCCATAACTCCAGCTGCTATTCCCATTATAGATAATCCAAGTTTTTTCTTTATTTTAATGCTTCTTTTTCAAATATTCTCTTTTTTATTTCATAACTCATAAAAAAATACTTTTCTGCTTTTTCTATATTACCTACTTTATGAAACTCTAATGCCAGACTTTCAGTATATTCGTGAATATACTCCGATA
>NZ_JBNLYC010000149.1:0-9757 GCF_050172015.1 Bacillus sp. GMa5/1
CCCCATATTTACTTCATATAAATGTTGACGCGATTGTTGAATTCGTTTCATATCACGTTCAAGTACACGAGAGTACGCTTTAAACTCTTGTCCAAGGCGAATTGGCACCGCATCTTGTAAATGTGTACGACCCATTTTAATAACATGGTCAAACTGTTCGGCTTTTAATTCAAATACATCATGCATATAACCCATCGTTTGTAATAAGCCTTCTAATGCATTTAACGTCGCGATATGAATCGCTGTTGGGAATGCATCATTTGTTGATTGGGCCATATTTACATGACTATTTGGACTAATATAATGATAGTCTCCCTTTTCCATTCCTAATAATTCAAGAGCACGATTGGCAATGACTTCATTTGCATTCATGTTCATTGAAGTACCCGCTCCGCCTTGGATTGGATCTACGATGAAATGATCATGCCATTTTCCATCAAGAATTTCTTGAGCAGCTTCTGCGATCGCACCGCCCTTGTTTAATTCCAATCTTCCTACATCTGTATTCGCAAGCGCTGCAGCTTTTTTTACAATTGCGAACGCTTTAATTAAACCTTCATGGATTTTGTATCCTGTAATTGGGAAGTTTTCAACTGCACGCATTGTTTGTACGCCGTAGTATGCATAGTTTGGTACTTCTTTTTCACCTAAAAAATCTTTTTCAATTCGAACACCATTTTTAACTTCAGTTAATGTTGCCATGATTATTCACTCCTTAACGATTTCTTATGCTGCTTTTGTTTCTTTGACTGTTTCTACATATTGTTTTGCTTTCTCATTATCGAATTCGCCTTCCCACTTCGACATAACAATGGCCGCTAATGCATTTCCTAATACATTGACAGATGAGCGAATCATATCTAAAATGCGGTCAATTCCCGCAATTAATGCGATACCTTCTAGTGGTAACCCCATTGAACCTAACGTTGCTAATACAACAACGAACGATGCACCTGGAACTCCCGCCATACCTTTGGATGTTAACATGAGAACGAATAATAACGTTATTTGCTCCGTTAGTGACATGTGCACACCGTACATTTGTGCAACAAACAATGCCGCTAACGCTTGATAAATAGCCGATCCAGTCAAGTTAAATGTATAACCTGTCGGAATTACGAAAGAGGCAACTGCCTTTGGACAACCGAACTCTTCCATTTTTCTCATTATATTAGGTAAAACAGCTTCTGAACTTGCTGTCGTAAATGAAAGAATCAATTCTTCTTTTAAAATTTTTATTAATGTAAAAATGTTTACTCCAACCATTCGTGCATTAATACCTAATACAATCACAACGAATAGTATAACAGTTACGTATACAGCTAGCACTAGTTTTCCTAGCGGAAGTAGTGTTGCTACACCAAATTTTGCAACCGTAACGGCAATTAATGCGAATACACCAAATGGTGCAAATTTCATAACTTGATTTGTAACCCAAAACATGGCTTCGAGTACGCCTTCAAAAAAGTTAAAGACAGGCTTTCCTTTTTCCCCAATTGCCGCAACTCCTAAGCCGAATAATACTGAGAAGAATATAATCGGTAATAGGTCACCTTGTGCAATCGATTCAAATACGTTTTTCGGTACAATGTGAACAATTGTCTCAGCAAAACCTTTCTTCTCTGTTGCATCTGCAGTTTGTTTATAAGAAGAAATATCACTTTGCTGTAAATTACTCATATCAACACCAGTACCTGGTTGGAATATATTCGCTGCAAGTAATCCCATTAAAATAGCAATCGTCGTAATAATTTCGAAATAAAGAATTGTCTTACCACCCAGTTTCCCAAGCTTCTTCATATCTCCTACACCAGCTACTGCAACAATTAATGCTGAAATAACAATTGGTACTACAATCATCTTAATTAAGTGAATAAATATATCCCCAATTGGTGTGATATAAGAAATCGCCGTTTTATTGCCATAAAAGACTGCCCCTACTACAATCCCTAAAACAAGCGCGACAAAAATTTGTGTTGCCAATCCGAATTTTTTCATTTATGTTCATCCCCTTCATGCGAACGCTTTCAATTTGAATTTATAAAAGCTACTCACACATCTTATAAGCGAACCTACAAAATCATACAAAAACCTACAAGTTCGTCACAAAAAATTCAAATATTTTTCTTCTTTTTTTCATTGACACCATTTTGTTAAAAAACGATAAAATAAACTTGATAAGTAATCAGATTGTTTCGTATAATCAAAAAGGTATATACTTAAAACAAATCAAAATGAAAAGGAGTGGATGTTATGAAAAACTATACAAAGCAATTCGTCCTATCTTCTTCTTTTCTTTTTCATTTTCTTAAAAAGGAACAAAGGCATTCGCCTTTGTTCCTTTTTTATTGCGATCTATATAGGGGGAATTGTTATGAGGCCATATAAACGTGTCTTAATTAAATTAAGCGGCGGTGCACTTGCCGATCAAACTGGAAATAGCTTTAACTCCAAACGATTAGAACATATCGCAAACGAAATTTTATCCATTGTTGATTTAGGTATCGAAGTATCCATCGTCATCGGTGGCGGTAACATTTTTAGGGGGCATCTAGCTGAAGAGTGGGGAATTGATCGCGTAGAAGCTGATAATATCGGTACACTAGGTACAATCATTAACAGCTTAATGCTTCGCGGTGTTTTAACAAGTAAAACAAATAGAGAAGTACGCGTTATGACGTCCATTCCATTTAATGCAGTAGCTGAACCATACATTCGCTTACGTGCAGCCCACCATTTAGATAACGGCTATATCGTTATCTTTGGAGGCGGAAACGGGCAACCGTTCGTGACAACAGATTATCCAAGTGTACAAAGAGCCATCGAAATGAATAGTGATGCCATATTAGTCGCAAAACAAGGTGTCGACGGTGTTTTTACAAGTGATCCAAAGCATAACAAATCAGCAAAAATGTACAGCAAACTAAACTATAATGATGTCGTTAGACAAAATATACAAGTCATGGATCAAGCGGCATTACTGCTTGCCCGGGACTACAATTTACCAGCACATGTCTTTAACTTTGATGAGCCTGGAGTGATGAAAAAAATATGTTTAGGTGAACATGTGGGGACGTTGATTAATGATGATGTTACGATGCTGGTGCATGAAAAATAATGATTTCCCACCAAAAAGGGTGTCTTTTGTAGGCACCCTTTCCTAATCCATCATCACAAATAGAACTCAACCAATCCCGCCACTTTCTCCTTACAACGCTCCCAAAAAGATAACTTTTCAAAAAACTCTTTCGTCATTTCTTTCGAATCATGAAAATCCTCTGTTAACGCCTTATTAACTTGTCCTACAATAGGACCACCATAAATATAAAAATTCATTTCATCATTTATATTGAAGCTACGCGAAGTAAAGTTTGTTGTACCAATAACGGTTAATTCATTATCAATAAGCATTAATTTGCCATGGAACATTCCTTTTTTATACCCATATACAGTAATCCCATTATTAACAGCTTGACGTATGTATGGATACGCCGCTTCTTTTATAAGAGGTAGATCTGGTTTATATGACCAAAGTATTTTTACTGTAACACCACGCTTTTGTGCTGCGATTAAAGCATTCATGGACTCTTTATTTTTTGCTATAAAATACGGCGTTGCAATTACAATGGAGTGCTGAGCTTGTTTTATGAGCTCTATATATTTTTCAGCAACGTAATGCCCATTGTAACTAGTCATAGTATGTAATGTATTCCCTTTACTAGCTTTATTCGTACTCCTCTTTATCTCTTCTTTCGTATCTCGTTTCCAATCTAAAGCGAATTGCTGTTCTAAATCTTTTGCTCCTTCTCCTTTAAGCCATACATGATAATCACGCCAATATCCAAATCGCTTATCTTTCCCTAAGTACTCATCTCCTATATTAAATCCGCCTGTATAGCCAATCTCCCCATCAATCGTCGTAATACGGCGATGATTACGATGGTGAAATGAATAAAATCCGAATGGCAATGCAGGTTTTCTACTATATGTAAAATGCACACCACTTTCCCGTAATTCATTTATCATCTTTCTTTCAAATGATAAATCATTAATGCGATCAACTGATAAATAGACGTTTACTCCTTCTTTTGCCTTCTCTTTTAATAAGTTTAAAAAAGTATGACTACTTTTATCATCCGACAAAATGAAGAAATAAGTGTAGATGGAGCTTTTCGCTTTTTTAATATCTTCAAATAGCTGCTCATATAATGATTCCCCTTCTACATATAATTGAAAATCACTATAATGAGGCACATACTCTGTCGGCATGTTTTTTCCAGCTTCCATTTTCCTACCTAAGGTAACATCGATATGCATACAAATTAAAATAAAAACGAAAATAGCAATAATAATAGAAGTAACTCTTAATATTTTTTTTATCATTTTGGTTTCCTTCCAATCATATTCCTTACTATTTCGTAGTGTTTCATTTAAATATGTTTTCATACGAAATGTATTTCTTATTTTTATTGATACTGAACAGTTAAAGGAGATACGAATATGAGAAAAGGAAAAACTCCTATTGTTTTTATCCCAGGTCTTTTCGGTTCAATGAGCAATATTATTATTCCCGGCACTGGTAATTGGAGTTTTGGACTTTCTGCATTTGTTTACGAACCATTCATCATGATGCTAGAAAGTATGGGGTACGAACGAAATAAAGACTTGTTCATCTGTTTTTATGACTGGCGGCAGCGTATTGTTCTTTCTACACAAAAATATTTATTACAAACGATTGCTTATGCTAAAAAGATTACAGGTTGCGATAAACTAAATTTAATTTGTCATAGTATGGGCGGCCTTCTTGGACGTTCTTACGTTCAAAGTGACGAATATAAAAATGATGTGAATCAACTTATAATACTCTGCACACCAAACGCTGGATCTCCACCAAATTATAGTTATTGGACTGGAGGCAGTCTCCCTATCCATGCCTCTTCTAAAATAAATATCGTTCATTTTTATATGGAACAATATATTTGTTACTTAAGCATCTTACATAAAATGAATAAAGTTGAGGCGATACACATTTACTTTCCAGGATTACAAGATGTTATTCCTTGTAAAGATTACGGAAATTATTTATTTATAAAATCCGACTCTTCTATTACATTTCTTCCTTATAGTAAGATGAAAATGAAAAACCCTTTCCTCGATATATTAAATACAAATAGATTTATTATACAAAAAAGAAATATTGAAACGACACTCATTGCCGGAGATGGAGAGGAAACAACTCAATATTTACAAGTCGTCCCTTCACATTCCAAACTGAAATGGACAGACGGCAAAGTCGTCGGTGATTTACTTACAAAACATGGTGACGGTAACGCTGTTCTACATAGCGTTTTTCTTCTAGAGGGAAATAAATATGTTTTGCATGCTTCACATAACGAAGTGCTCTACAAAAGCATTCCTATACTACAAAAGATACTCTAAGTTTCAAACAAAAAAGGTATGGCATTAAGCCACACCTTTTCACATTAAACAAAATTTCTCGCGTCATTATTTCTTCCAAACTTATAAATAGCAATTAAGAAGAATGCAATTGCGAAAGCGAATAAAATTAAAATGTTTAAATACAACTCCGAGAATGGTATTCCCTGCTGTAGTTTTGATATCGTATCTAACAACCAGCGCTGCGGAAGAAAATTAGCTACTTTTTGTACTGCACTTGGCATAATGTCATATGGGAAATAACATCCAGCAAGTAAGCATGTTGGTACAATGATCATATTTTGCATCGCATTTGCCGATGCTGAGTTTTTCGAAAAAGCTACAAGGACTAATGATATTCCAATTGCGATTAATGCAAATAGCATTAGTACGCCCATCATCACTATGAAAGGCATATTGATATTCGTATGAAAAACATTCGTTAGGAATAGGATTGTAATCAAAATTTGTACTGTTAGTATTATCATATTTACTCCGACATTAGATAATATAAACTTCTTCCCATCTATCGGCGTTGATAATAGTCTAAAGTACGTTCTATTCTCTTTTTCTTTTAAAATATGACCTGATAAGTTCGCTGCTGAAAACAGCATAAACATAATAAGGTAACCCATCGTTTGATTTGTCATATCTTTATTTTTCGAAGTATCTTCTAGCGTCTCAGTTTTCATTTTAAATGAACTTTTTTGATACCCTGCGTACATATTGTCGAATGTGCTTTGATCTGTTCCGGCTACTTTACTAATAGCTGCTATATTATCAATATAATTATATAAATATGATTTTATAAATCCTGTTACTTGATCACCTTTAATCGATGAAATTTCAATATGCTCTGGTTTCCCTTCTCGAACACTTTTTGAAAAACCAGAATCTAATGTAATAACTCCATCAAGTTTTTTGGAAGTGAGTTTATCTTCTATTTGAGACTCCTTAACCTTACTCACATTCACATGATTTAATCCTTCTAAAAATTTTATCGTATCATTTGCTATCGGCTCATTTTCTTTATTTACAATCCCGATATTTAACGTTCCTTGCCCTGCATTTCCGTATATCGAGAAGGAAATGAGCGTCCCTATTATCGGCAAGCTAATTATAATTAGTAAACTTTTTTTATTTTTCAAAAGCACAGATAACGTTTTTTGTATGAGCCATAAAATATCCTTCATACTATAGCCCCTCCCGTCTACGTAATGCAATAATTGCAATTAATAAAAAGAGTGCTGAAATTCCAATGTTTAAAGAAATGACTGGTAGTGCTGCCCCTACATCATTTGCATAAATAATTTTCATAACAGCTGTATTTGCCCAAGTTAATGGCGATAAATTCGTAACGAAATTTTCTTCTACTACGAAATATGCACCTCCAAAAATAGAAGCTAATTGCACAACAACCATAATAATTGCCCTAGACGCTTCAGCTGTTTTCGTGATATATCCGATTCCTAAACCGAAGCTAATCGCTAGAAAGACTTGTGTTAATAAAATAAGAAATATGATTCCAAGATGGTCGCCCCAATTCGCTTGAAAAACAAATTTACTAAATAACATGACGAGTAATATGCACAGGGCATTTGCTACTAGGCTACCAAGTACTTTTCCAATGAATATTTCAGCTTTACTTATAGGTGCAGCAATGAGACGATCTCCTGTTTTACGTATTCGTTCTCCTCGAATTAAAGAACTCGCTCCCATCGCAGCATACAGTGCAATCATCGTTGTCATTACAACCGCGTAGTAATCCATAGAACCTGGTTTTTTCGCAGCTTGTAAAGATGTTTCTTTTATATAATCATTATGGTTTCCGTTTGAAATAACTGTGCTCACCTTAGTAGGATCTACTTTTGCAACTTCGACCGCTACATTGTACTTATCAACAAATGTTGTAAGCATTCCTTCCACAATACTCCCCTCAATACTACTTTTGTCACTTCCGTAAAATTTTGCACCATCTTTATTTAACTCTACATAAGCAGCATATTTATTTTTCTTCACTTCTTCTTTCCCATCTATACTGCCGGAAGCTTTTTTAAAATGAATACCTGATTTATCCACTTCTTTCGTAAATGCTGCAAATGATTGAGAAAACGTGCTACTCGCTTCATCTTTATATAGCACTTGTATATCTTTAATCGAATGACTATCACTATTAAATGCGTTGGTTAACGCTGTTCCTAACACAAGCATAAGTACAATCGGAAATGCTAACATAAAAACTAAAGTTCTTACGTCTCTGAAATCTCTTTTAATATGCATAATTGCAATATTGAAGATGTTCAATTGATGAACCTCCCTTTACCTTTTCTTCATTTACCTTTTATTTATCTCGTAAGTTTCTTCCGGTTAACGTAAGAAATACTGTTTCTAAGTTTGGAGCCTGCTCCTCTAACGAACGAATTTCAATGTCATGATTAATGAAATGCTGAATAATTTGATTTAAATTATTTAATCCTGCATCCGAGTTTACCTTGATTACGTTCTCTTCAATTTGAACAGCTTTCACACCGTTTATCTCTTTTAACTTTTCTACATCTAAATTTTCTACTGACTTCACTTCAATCCAAATATCTTTCGTATCTGTAATAATCGCTTTTAACTGTTCTTTCGTACCTTCTGCAATCACTTTACCGTGGTCGACAATTGCGATTTTCGTACAAATCTCTTCTACTTCTTCCATGTAGTGGCTCGTGTAAATAATAGTGCTTCCCATTTCATTTAACTTCCGGACAGACTGAAGAATATAGTTTCTTGATTGCGGATCAATTCCAACTGTCGGTTCATCCATAATAATTAACTTCGGTCTATGTGCAATTGCACAAGCAATATTCAATCTTCGTTTCATCCCGCCAGAAAAGTTTTTCGGATAACTTTTATGTTTATCGCTAAGCCCCACAAATTGCAGTGCTTCCTCCACTCTCGCTTTTAGCTCAACTCCTCTTAATCCGTACAACCCAGCAAAGAATTTCACATTTTCATAGGCAGTTAACTCTTCATAAATCGCAATATCTTGCGGAACGATACCGATATTCATCTTCGCAAATCGGTTATGTTTCTTTATATTTTTTCCTAGTATGCTAATTTCGCCTTCATTACTTCTTAACAAACCAGCAATCATATTAATCGTTGTACTCTTACCAGCACCATTCGATCCTAAAAAGCCAAATATTTCTCCTTCTTTAATAGATAAAGACATATTATCAACTGCGATGAAATCACCAAATTTTTTCGTTAAATTTTTAATTTCTAATGTATTCATCATTTCACCCCTATTTCGGTTTCTCTGCTTTTAGTATAAACAAAAAGAATGAACCTGCTCAGTGCAGAAGTTCATTCTTTTCACATGAGATTATTCACTTTTTTCATATGAGATGATTCATCCTCATATCGGCAACAACATTGTTACTGCAAAACCACTTGTTCCATCTACAATAATTTTTCCGTTTACTGACGCTGTTCGCTCCTCCATCCCCATAATCCCGAGACCTTTCTTAACGAGAACCGCACCTTTTCCGTTATCCTTCACTTGTACTTTCACCATCTTGTTAAGTACATGAATATCAATTGAGATGACTGTCGCATCAGCATACTTCATCGCGTTCGTTAATGCCTCCATAACATTTTCACCAATAATTTTCCACTGTATCGGAGAAATCATATCTAAGTTCCCTTTATAAACGAAAGGAATATTCACATCATTCTTACCGGCAAATTCCTCTATGAATAATTTCATACGATGAATACCAATTTGCTCAGTTGGTGGCTTCATATTTTTCAATGTAATGCGAATACTTTCAATTCCATCTTTTGAAATGTGAATTGCATTTTGTAATAACTCCGCAGATTTTTCTTTATCTATTTCCATTAACCTCTTTGCTGCCTCCATTTGAATAAGTGCACCCGTCATCGAGTGACCAATTTTATCATGAATTTCTTGCGATAACCGATTTCTCTCTTCTAGCTTAAATGTGTATTCAGATTGTCTTATGTACTCTTTATTTTCATGTAAGCTTTTCGTAAGTCGTTGCATATCTTTTCGCATCTTATCATTTTGCGATTCAAGCTTTACTACACGCGATATATATCGATCTGCAATAGTTAAAACGAGAAAAGAAAATGCAACAATTAATCCATAAGTCATTCGAATACTTTCATCTGCAATCGTAATTGGGAGCATCATAACGACAAAGCTTGGCCAATTCTTTTCTATGTAATAGAATGTAATTTCGTATAAGTTCAAAGGTAAAAACAAAATAAAAAATGGATGAACCCTCCATGTAAATAACATAACTACGCCAAT
>NZ_JBNLYC010000150.1:0-9737 GCF_050172015.1 Bacillus sp. GMa5/1
TGCTAACGAGATATAATAAAACCTAGATATACCTTTCAAAAAGAAGAATACATATTTATAGGATGAAAAAATTTAACCTATTATTTTTTATAGCTTTTAGAAAACGCTTACAATTGGTGTGGAGGGGAAACCATGTCTAAGTTCACAAAGTATTTTTTAATGGAAGCTAAAGATGTGATTGCATATGTGAAAGAGAAATTATCTAAGTTTGAACATGCAAAGGGGCTAAAGTGTAAAGAAATAGGTGATGGCAATTTAAATTATGTGTTCCGCGTTTGGGATGAAAAAGAGAACATCTCTGTCATCGTAAAGCAAGCTGGGGATACAGCTCGCATTTCAGATGAGTTTAAGTTGTCGACGAATCGTATTCGCATAGAATCAGATGTTTTGCAGTTAGAGGATGAGTTAGCACCTGGACTTGTTCCTAAGGTGTATTTATTTGATAGTGTGATGAACTGTTGCGTAATGGAAGATTTATCGGATCACACAATATTACGTACAGCACTTATAAATCATCAAATATTTCCGCAGCTTGCTGACGACTTAACTACTTTTATGGTAAATACACTTTTATTAACATCTGATGTTGTAATGAATCATAAAGAGAAGAAGGAACTTGTGAAGAATTATATAAATCCTGAATTATGTGAGATTACAGAGGACCTCGTATATTCAGAACCATTTACAAATCATAATAAGCGTAATGAGTTATTTCCTTTAAATGAGGGATGGATTAGGGAGCATATTTATAGTGATAAAGAGCTTCGTATGGAAGTAGCGAAACGTAAATTTTCTTTTATGACGAATGCACAGGCATTGCTTCATGGTGATTTACATACTGGTTCTGTTTTTGTAAGAGATGATTATACAAAGGTTATTGATCCTGAGTTTGCTTTTTATGGACCTATGGGATATGACGTTGGGAATGTAATGGCGAATTTAATGTTTGCTTGGGTGAATGCAGATGCAACGATGCCACCTGGAGCTGAGAAAGATACGTATATGGATTGGTTACAAACTACGATGGTAGAGGTAATTGATTTATTTAAGAAGAAGTTTTTAGATGCTTGGGATATTCATGTGACCGAGATTATGGCGAAGGAAGAAGGCTTTAACGAAGTATATTTACAATCTGTATTAGAGGATACAGCTGCAGTGACAGGTCTTGAATTAATCCGCCGTATTGTTGGATTAGCGAAAGTAAAAGATATTACTTGTATTGAGAATGAGGAAGCACGTGCTAGAGCGGAGCGAATTTGTCTTAAAGTAGCGAAGAGTTTTATTTTACGAGCGAATCAATATAGAACAGGTACAAGTTTTGTAGAAACGTTAAAAGAACAGTCAATGCACTACGCGGAGTAAGGGGAGAATATGATGGAAGAGCAATTAATACCAATTCAGTGGAAAGATGATGCTTTAGTTTTGTTAGATCAAACGTTATTACCGAATGAAATTGTCTATGAATCATTTAAAACAGCTGAAAGTGTGTGGGATGCCATTCAAGTAATGAAAGTACGAGGTGCACCAGCGATTGGTGTTTCAGCAGCTTATGGAGTGTATTTAGGGGTAAAGGAATTTGCTGAAAGTACGGAAGAAGGATTTATGGATGAAGTAAGAAAGGTATGTACATACTTGGCGACATCAAGACCGACTGCAGTAAATTTATTTTGGGCACTTGAAAGAATGGAAAGTGTAGCGGCAGATAATATTCATTTATCAATCTTACAGTTGAAAGATAGATTACTAGAAGAGGCAAAAGAAATTCATAGAGAAGATGAAGAAATTAACCGTCAAATTGGAGAACATGCATTAACATTATTCCGTGATGGAATGGGAGTATTAACACATTGTAATGCTGGTGCGTTAGCGACGACTAAGTATGGTACTGCGACGGCTCCAATGTACTTAGCAAAAGAAAAAGGATGGGACTTAAAAATCTTTTCGGATGAAACACGTCCAAGATTACAAGGGTCAACGTTAACGGCATTAGAACTACAGCGAGCGGGAATTGATGTTACTGTCATTACGGATAATATGGCAGCTATGGTCATGTCACAAGGGAAGATTGACGCTGTAATTGTTGGATGCGACCGTGTGGCAGCGAACGGTGATATAGCAAATAAAATTGGAACATTAGGCGTATCTATTTTAGCGAAATACTACAACATTCCGTTTTATGTAGCAGCGCCAACGCCGACAATCGACTTGAAAACACCGACAGGAAAAGAAATTCCCATCGAGGAAAGAGATGCTTCTGAAGTGATTAATCGCTTCGGACAATATTCTGCTCCGAAAGAAAGTAAAGTATATAATCCAGCATTTGATGTTACTCCACATGAAAATGTAACAGCGATTATTACAGAAAAAGGGATTGTAAAGGCACCGTTTACGGAGAATTTAAAAAAGCTATTTCAATAAATAGATAAATATAAAAGTCAGTCATCATAAGCTTCATACTTAGGGGGATGTATATGTTATTACAAAAAGAAAGAGAAGAAATTGTAGCGTATGGAAAGAAAATGATTTCTAGTGGTTTAACAAAGGGGACGGGTGGTAATATTAGTATCTTTAATCGTGAACAAGGTCTTGTTGCGATTAGCCCAAGTGGTTTAGAGTATTATGAAACAAAGCCTGAAGATGTAGTTATATTAAACTTAAATGGTGAAGTAGTAGAAGGAGAGAGAAAACCATCAAGTGAATTAGATATGCACCTTATTTACTATAGGAAGCGTGAAGATATAAATGCGCTTGTGCATACACATTCTCCTTACGCGAAGACGATTGCGTCATTAGGATGGGAGCTTCCGGCTGTGTCATATTTAATTGCTTTTGCAGGTCCGAATGTCCGCTGTGCACCGTATGAAACATTTGGTACGAAGCAATTAGCGGATGCTGCTTTTGAAGGCATGATTGATCGTCGTGCTGTGCTACTTGCAAATCACGGTTTAATTGCTGGTGCAAATAATATAAAAATGGCATTTACTGTTGCAGAAGAGATTGAGTTTTGTGCTCAAATTTATTATCAAACGAAAAGCATTGGGGAACCAAAGCTATTGCCAGAAGATGAGATGGAGAATTTGGCGAAGAAGTTTGAAGGATATGGGCAGTAGTAGAATGAAACAAAAACACCCTCAAGAAAAGATCTTGAGGGTGTTTTTTAAGCTTTTTTAAGCAACAAATACATAAAGTAAGGAGCCCCAATTAAAGCAACGACAATACCTGCTGGAATGCCATTAGGATCAACGATATTTCTTCCAATTGTATCTGCTAATAATAATAGCCATCCGCCGATTAAAAGGGCGATAGGCATGAAGATTTGATGTCTTGGGCCTACTAAAGATTTCGCGATATGAGGAGCCATTAATCCGATAAAGCTAATTCCTCCTGTTACGGAAACAGCTGTAGCTGCAAGTGCAACAGCTGCAACTAATAAGTACCTACGTTCTTTTTCAATTTCAATTCCAACACCGATTGCGACTGGTTCGTTTAATGCTAAAATGTTTAATCGATTTGCTTTATAGAAAACAAACGGAATTAATACGATTAGCCATGGGAGCATTGCTAAAACGAATATCCAGTCATCTCCCCAAATATTTCCGGCAATCCATTTTGAAATAAAGTCTACTTTCATACGATCCGCGGATGAAATAAGGACAATCATCGTTCCAGATAGTGCAAATGCAAAACCGATACCGGTTAATGTTAATCGGATTGGTTGAAGTCCAGTTGATTTACTATATGAAAATACGTAAATTAGAACAGCTGTCAGAAATGCTCCGATAAATCCAACTACAGGTAGTAAGTAGAGAAATGAACCTACATCTATTGGAAAGTATAAAAAGAAAATAGCAACAGCAACACCGGCCCCAGAGTTAATACCAAGAATACCAGGTTCAGCTAAATCATTTCGAGTAATTCCTTGAAGAATAGCTCCTGATAAAGCGAGAGCCATACCAGCTAATAATGTAATGACAATTCTAGGTAGCCTTAAAGAGTATAAAACAAACTCCTCTTTAAAAGTCCCTTGCCCCATTAATGTTGGGAGTAGTCGATCATAAGATAAAGATGCTGAACCAAGTCCCATTCCAACTACAATGGTTGTGATGATTACTATAAGTAAAGTGAGTATAATGAGACGCTGTTTTCTTAAAATAGATTGCATCATGAGAATGTTTTTCCTCCTTTACGTACAATGAATAGGAAGAATGGTAACCCTACAATCGCGACAATTGCTGCAACTGGTGTTTCGTATGGAGCGTTAATAGTACGTCCGATTGTATCTGCAAGTAGCATAAAGGAAGCTCCAGCAATTGCTGACATCGGTATAACAAATCGGTAATCTGGACCGACAATTGGGCGTACCATGTGAGGTATCATTAAGCCGATAAATGCCATATTTCCAACAAGCGCTACAGATGCACCTGCAAGTAAGATAATAATGATAAATAAAATAGTTTTAATAACAATAATTTTTTGACCTAGTCCAATAGCCACTTCCTCACTGAAACTAAGAACTGTCAATTTTTTTGCTAGTAAGATAGCGATAAAGATACTAATTGAAATGACTGGAATAATAATTTTTAATTGGTTCCAAGTTGTTCCAATTACGCCACCAGCAGTCCAAAGTGATACATCTTGTGAAATTTTAAAGTAAATGCCAATTCCTTCTGAAATTGCGAGTAGAAATGCTGAAACTGCAGCACCCGCTAATACAATTCGAAGAGGAGAAAGGCCGCCTTTTTTCACCATACCAATTCCAAATACCATAATTGCGCCAATTGCAGCACCGATAAAGCAAGCTAATGTTAAGTAAAGATAGCTGATGGAAGGGTTGAAAGCAAGTGTCAGTGCAAGCGCAGCATTTGCTCCACCAGATAGCCCTAATAATCCAGGATCCGCAAGTGGATTTCGTGTTAATCCTTGCATAATTGCTCCAGAAACGGCTAATCCAGCTCCTACAAAAATAGCAGCAACTTCACGTGGTAAACGTATTTCTCGAATAATAGATATTTTGTCTCCTTTAGCGGAGGAAGTGAGTGCTGACCATACATCTTTTATCGAAGTATCTGCAGCACCTAATACCATTGCAACCATAAAAATAAGAAAGAATGCAATTAAGCTTAAAATTAGTTTGTATGTAAAAGCTATAGAACGTGGATTGTCATGATCTTTTGTCATTCGTTTCACATCTTTTCTGTTCATAGAATAAAGGAAGAGGAATTCTTAAATTAAGAATTCCTCATGTTTGTATTATTTACCAAGAAAGCTCTTCTTGAAGAAGTCTAGTTGGAAATCTAATGTAAGTGGATCATTGAAATAGAATTCCATCATGTTTGCTTCATATACGCGATTATTTTTTACTGCTGGGATGTTTTTATATGATTCTGTCTCTTGGAATGAGTTATCAGTATCTTTATTTTTACTTACGATTAAGTAATCACCAGCAAATTCAGGTAATACCTCAGTAGATAATGCGTAGTAACCTTCTTTTAATGCTTTTTCTTTTACTTTTTCAGGCATTTTTAATTTCATTTCTTGGTACAGAATTTCTGTTCCGCGGCCCCAGTTCTCGCCGTATACATAAAGCTGTTTGTTGAAGTTTTCTACAACAGAAACTGTAGCATCTTCACCGATTTTTGCTTTAATTTCTTTACCAGCTTCTTGTGCACGTTTCTTGAAGTCATCAACCCAAGTTTTTGCTTCTTTTTCTTTGTTTAATAACTTACCGATTTCTAAATGCTGTGTTAAGTAATCAACTTTTCCGTAAGTGTATGTTACAGTAGGCGCGATTTTCTTTAACTTATCGACATTTTTAATATTTGATAAACCGATGATTAAATCTGGATTTAGTTCAGCGATTTTTTCAACATTTTCATCTGATACTTCAGCAACATCTTTAAGTTTGCTATCAAAACGTGGGTTTTGTTTAGACCATGAATCTACCCCAACAAGATTTACACCTAATGACATTACGTTACCAGCGAATGATGATAATACAACAACGCGTTTTGGATTTGCAGGAACTTCTACTTTACCATTTTCAGATTGGTATGTAATTGTTTCTGATTTGCTACCTTTTGCATCGTCCTTTTTGTCTGTAGAACTATTGCTACAAGCGCTCATAACAAGAACGAAAAGGACTGTTAGTGAAATAAATAACTTTTTCATCGTCTTTCTCCTTTAACATAGATGATATGTGTATACAATAATTTGTTTAACTGTAATCTTTTTGAAATAGTAGTGGTAATGCAAAATAATTTATTGAAAATCTTGAATATGAGATTTTATAATATAGTAATAACCATATTAATGAAAGAAGATGTAATCTCAAATTTGCTAATTATTAACAAAATGATAATGATTATCACTATTGATTCTTTAAATAATATAATTTTATATAGGTGTATTGTCAATAGTAATTTTGATTGTAAATTTTGCGGAAACAGGTTATATTTTATTGAGAATGATAATCAATGATTAGTAGCTGAGGAGTGAGCACGAATGAATCAAGAAGAATTGTTTGATGTAACCGTGATAGGCGGAGGACCTGCAGGGCTTTATTCAGCTTTTTATAGTGGACTCAGAGAAATGAAAACGAAAATAATAGAATTTCAACCACATTTAGGTGGAAAAATACATGTGTATCCGGAAAAAATGATTTGGGATGTAGGAGGACTATTACCAGTTACAGGTGATAAGTTAATTGAACAACTTGTACAGCAAGGGTTAACATTTAAGCCAGAAGTTGTATTAGATACAAAAGTGGAATCAATTATTCGTAATCAAGATGGTACTTTTACATTAAAAACAAGTACTGGGGAAGAACACTTTTCAAAAACAGTTATCGTCGCAACAGGAAGTGGTATATTGAAACCGCAAAAGTTATCTATTGAGGGTGCTGAGCGATTTGAAGTATCAAATTTAAATTATACAGTTAAATCTTTAAAGCGTTTTAAAGGTAAAACAGTTATTATTTCCGGTGGAGGCAATTCTGCTGTTGATTGGGCAAATGAATTAGAACCAATTGCGAAAAAAGTGTATGTAACCTATAGAAAAGAAGAATTATCTGGTCATGAAGCACAAGTAAAACAACTTATGAACAGCTCAGCGGAGTGTTTCTTTAATACATCGATTACAAAATTAATTGCTGGTGATAATCATGAAGCGATCGAATATGTAGAATTAACAAATCATGAAACAGGTGAGGTTTCTCATTTACCTATTGATGAAGTTATTATTAATCATGGATATGAACGCGACATTACATTATTAGAAAATAGTGAGTTAGACGTTGCAATTATAGATAATTATTATATTGCAGGTAATGCAAATAGTGAGTCTTCAGTAGATGGATTATATGCTGCTGGAGATATTTTAAAGCACGAAGGGAAACTACACTTAATTGCAGGTGCATTCCAAGATGCTGGAAATGCTGTGAATAAAGCAAAACAATTTATCCAACCAGATGCAAGTGAGTATGGAATGGTTTCTTCTCATAATGAAGTATTTAAGAAGAGAAATCGCGAACTGATTAAGCAGATGATGAAATAATAAGGAACAAGTATACCCCCACGTATTTCTCTATTCCAATGGATGAGAGATGTACGTGGGGGTTTTCCTGTTTACTATATTTTCTATCATTATAATGACACCGGTTTCATCAGTTCATATGATATGAACATTTTATTGGTAAAGCATCCTAGAAAACAATTTAGCTATGTTTTGCTTACGCAGAACATGGCTAAATTACGCTGTCCCTTTAGCGCGTTCATTAGGAAATGGCATATTTAGTATAGAAGCAATATACTGTTTTCCATGCATTCGAGCTAATGATTCTAATATTTGGCGAACACGTTTTGTAAGATGACCTTGTTTTTTGATGGCTTCACAATATGCGTCATAGAAGGCATATTTAGCCCAAAGGAAATCATCTTGTTGGAATAAGAAATGATTTTTGTACCATTCACCAATTGTATGATAACAATTGTTTTCATGTATTGCTGTGCTTTGAGAAAGAAAACGATCAGATAAAGATACATTTAAATGAGAAATTGTGTTTTCTGTTTCAACTTGTAGTGTTTTTTCTAACATTGTAATGATGTGACGAGTAGCCATATGTTAACTCTCCTTTGTGTAAATGGGTAATACCATTCTATATTTAAAAAATTCTTACTATATAATACTATACAATATATGGAATGCATCTACCTGCTTTTTGAACTGCATTTACAAAATCTTTTTTATTTGTTTACAAAAATAAAGTAAAGTAAGATACAGTATAGATGAAAAAATAATAAAGGAATGAACGCATTGTATATAACAGTAGAAGAGACTGCGGAGTATTTGAATTTACCAAAATCGTATATTGAAGAGTTAATTCAGCAAAAGAAAATTCGTGCGCTATTCGATGGAGAGCAATATTTAGTAAATAAAGAACAATTTAATACACATTTAGAACAAATGGAGAAATATAAGCAATTAGTGGAAGAAATATTGAACGAACCAATTCCAGAAGATATGGATGTTAAAGACGAAGATTAAACTATGGAAAATCCCTTATGAAGATATGCAGAAATGTATATTCATAAGGGATTTTTTGTTTGAAGATATCAAAAACATAAGGAGTTCTTAGCCTTTCTTCAAATTTTGATAGGTAGTAGTCTACCATGTTAAAAGCATATTTTTTTCTAGCTAGGACAAACATAGAGAACGTAACCTGTACAGATACATATACTATCAGTGCAAAAGCTTATAAATTAATGGAAGGGGTTTTCTCGTGAGTTTATTTCATTGTGATTTTCTGAAAGACTTAATTGGATCTTTTGTGAGAGTAAACAGGGGTGGTCCAGAATCTCAAAAAGGGACAATAGTCGCTGTATGTTCGGATTACTTTGTATTAAAGAATGAAAAAGGAGAGCTCTATTACTATCAGATTCGTCATCTGAAAAGTATTACAAAAAATGCGAAAGATTGTAAAGCAGATGATTGCAGATGGTTGGAATGTGAATGTGAAGATGACTTTGAAAAGTTACTTCAAAGCTTCAAATATTGCTGGGTGAAAATTAATCGTGGTGGCCCAGAGAAAGTTGAAGGTATTTTACAAGATGTTTCTTGTGAATTTGTGACACTAATTGTAAAAGAAGAAGTTATATTAGTTGCAGTATCTCATATTAAGAGTGTAACAGTACCTTGTAGAGAGAGCGAAGAAAGCGAAAGTGAAAGTAATAATTCAGGTCGAGCTCGCGCACAAAGACAGTCAAGAAGAGGAAGATAATAAGAAAGGAGGATATAAATTTGGAAAGTATATTATGCTGTGAACAAATTAAAGGCTTAGTCGGTGAGACTGTAAAAGTAAATCTTCGTGGACCAGAGAGTCGAGTGGGGGTACTTGTATCGTTAGGAAGAGATTACCTTACATTACAACTTCCTCTTGGTGAATTAGTATATTACCAATTGAAACATGTGAAAAGTCTAGTTAAGAAAGTGAAAGAAAGTAAATGTGGCGATGGCTATGTTTCATGTTTCTGCTCTGATGATGATACTTTTGTCGATGTATTACGTGACTTGAAGTATAAGTGGGTAAAGATTAATCGTGGCGGCCCAGAGTGTGTAGAAGGCTTATTAAGTGAAGTGCATGAAGAATGTATTACGCTAGTAAACGGTGATGAAGTTATTTATATCATTAATTATCATATTAAGAGTGTGAGTCAAGTAGTGAAATGTAAAAAGAATGAAGA
>NZ_JBNLYC010000151.1:0-9672 GCF_050172015.1 Bacillus sp. GMa5/1
TCGTAAAAGTTTTCATTGGGCAGATATAGAGGAAATGATTTTAGAAGACTTTGATAAGCATACTGAAGGAGAGTATATAATTTTAGCAGAGGAAGATAACCATATCCTTGGATTTGCTTCTTTGTACTTGCCAGATAATTTTATACATAATTTATTTGTTCACCCTGATTTCTCAGGTAAGGGTGTTGGTGGTCAATTGATTAATGCCTCCATAGAAAAAATGAATAAACCAATAAGATTGAAATGTGTATCTGAAAATCAAAAAGCGATGAAGTTTTATGAGAATAATGGTTGGAAGAAAGTTGTTGAAGAAGGTAAACCAGAAGAAAAATATTGGGTTATGGTATTTGAATAAAATAAATACTTGAGGACTGTTTTATTTTTTTGATGTATTTGATGATGCTGTAGTGTGCTGTTTGTAGGTGAGCATAAAACCGTAGAAATGGTTAATTTCTACGGTTTTTACTGCATTAATGTAGTAGCCCATCATACCTCGAATCATTTCCGTACCCCTACAACAGAAAATAACAAAATATAAACAATAAAAAGAATTATATTTACATAAGTCCAGTATGTATTAAATAGCAAGTGTAGAGATTGCTTGTTTGTAGATTAGTTGTTGTTTACCATGAACCATCATTAGGACGGTAAATTTATCTATTGCAAGAATCTTCCCACGTACTGGAACGCCATTCTTTAAAATTACTGTAACTGCCCCTTTTTTCTCTTTCAATTGTTCATACATATCTTCTTGTAAATTAAACATGAAATGCACCCCCTGGTTTCTTTGTATTTACTTTTCTTCTAATACCTGCTGCTTTTCACTGTTGGATATTTGTGATTCCCATTCACTTTCTATTTTTCTAAACCATTTTCCTATTTTGCTTAGATAATATCTTTTTACTTCACTATTAGGAATCCAAATTTCACGTTCCTGTATTTGATTCATCACTTCATGAAGAATCTCATCATGTTCATACTTCCTAGGTTTTCTATAATGTGTTTTTACAAACTGTGTATATTCTCTACGTAACCAATTAGAAATATGTTGCCTTTGTCTTTGCTTGAGATGTGACCATTTTTTATTTGTTTGAAGGATTTTTCCATTTACTTTTATGTGGTTTTTCATCGACACTCATCCCCTTTTACTAGCAAAACGAATATATAACTATCGTATCATATTTAAATCGAAATACTGCTCTAGGTACATATTTCGCAAGAAATCTATCCAAAATATACAATACATTCTCAATTTAGCTGATTAAGTCTACACAAGATTAAATGTAGACTAGTATTATATTGTTTTAGTTTTTTAAATCATTACGGTATGTGAAATTATCATGTTAACCATAAAAAAAAGCCCCTTAAAAGGAGCACTTATTTGACAAGGTACTGTTCTATTTCTTTTAGTAATAGTTCTGCACCTTCTGGACTTAATGAGATCTTACCCTTTGCTAATGCTATGTTACGATTTGACACTTCTCCTGTTAATGCACAAACATGACCAGGCTGATACTTCTGTAAAATGATGTCTTCCCCTTCTACAAAAATCTCTAATGGTGATTTTTCTTTAATCCCAAGCGTATTTCTAAGTTCCTTTGGAATTACTATACGCCCTAATTCATCCACTCTTCTAGTTACTCCGGTTGCTTTCATCCAGCATATTTCCCCATTTCATTATCAATTTGTACCCAAGTTATTCTTTACTATTGTAACAGGATTTCTCCATATATGAGAAACATAATAATTCCAAAACTAACGATCATAACCAGAAATTCTTTAAATCTTTGCTGAAAGGAAATACGCCCTTCTTCCATCCTATACGCCCCTTTTCTCTACAACTTTTTATATGTTAAAATAAGAGGGAAAGAAATGTGCCAATTTCTTTCCTAGACGGTCACTCATGAATTTGCTCTTTGTTTGCTTCTTGCAAATGAAGAGCTTTTATTTTGCATGCTTATACTTATTTTCTAACATCGCATAGCGCAATAGCTTTAACTTTGTTTCTTTTTTCAATGCTTTCCATTCCGATACAGCAATCTTCATTCTTCATTCCTCCATTAATTAAGTTTGTTATTTAAATAGACTTATAAGTTCCAGTTATATATTTTTCTAATTTGTTTATCGCTAAATCCTTTATGAATAGCGAAGATTTCTGGAAAATCAGAGATACACAAATCAATAATTATATTGTCAGTTGTTCTTATATAGTAATACTGAACAGCCCCTTCATAATTCGAATATAAATTCAAATTTAAACAATCAACTACATTAGAAACATTACGACCACTCCGAAAATAAAACATAAAAGCCGAAATTCCTTAATGTGGGAAAAACGGCTTTTCAGCTTTCAAAAAATTTCTTAGTGTGGGTTTTATGTCATTTGGTTGGCGGGACCCCAATATGAGAAGTGTGCCATTAAAGGAGGGTGTGTAAGATGAATAGCACCAATCTAAAATTGAACCCTGAACTGAGGAGAACATGGTAGTTCTAACCTTCAACTCTTGTCACTTTCCTCATTCCACTTTTTTGATTTCTTATTAAATAATTTGAGAATAACTCCATAAACTAAACTTACTTGTATCCCATAGGAGTGTATTATTCTTGAAAAAAAATTGGATAGTCCTCATTCTTTTAATCATTTCTTTTTGTTCCACAGAAATACCCATATATGCTTTTACAGATAGTCGTAAAGCGTATGAAAAAACAGGGAAGGTAATTTGGGAAGTAAACGCAAAGGAAAAAACAGTTGCGATAACATTTGATGATGGGCCTCATCCTGTTTTCACCCCACAAATACTTGATATTTTGGCTAAATACAATGCGAAAGCAACTTTTTTCGTAGCAGGTAATAAAGCTACAAGGTTTCCCTCTATATTAAAAAGGCAAGTAAAAGAAGGACACGAAATTGCTAATCATACTTATAATCATATTTATGATAAAAATATTACCGTCGCTAGATTAACTGCAGAATTAGATCAAACGGATAAAATTATCAAGCAAATCACTGGTTATAAACCAACTCTTTATCGTCCAGTTGGAGGCCTTCATAATGATTTAATTATTAATACAGCTATGCAGAATGGGAAACTTGTTATTCTATGGTCATGGCATCAGGATCCTCAGGATTGGAGAAATCCAGCAGCTAGCAAAATTTCTAGATATATAACAAAAGGTGTTAAACCCGGCAATATTATTCTACTCCATGATTGGAATGGGAGTGAATTTTCTCAGACCTCTCAGACAGTTAAAGCTTTAGAAAGTATCATGAGATATTTATACAGAAACGATTATGAATGTGTAACAGTATCTGAAATGCTCTATCGTTCCATAAAAATAATTCCCTCCCCCTTTGATCCTTTTTCTCCATGTATATTTAAAGTTAGCGATTAACTCCACCGCCAAGTTGTTGTTCAGCCATTCCCAAAACGCAAATTTTTTGCATTTTGGGGTAACTAGTTCTTTTAGCATAATAGCGATGTGTTAGTTCTAAAAACTCAAGAAAGCTTTAGAATACTCTTATAGTTGGTCAAGTACATGAACTAGACATCTAATTATTTCAGAGGATTTTTCGATTTGCTCTGCATCAAAATCTGAAAGGTTCGCATTAAGAATATGTTTTAGTTTTTTCTCTCTTTCTAAGTGACAATTTAAACCACTAGGCGTAAGTTGGACATTGACAACTCTCCGGTCGTTATTTGAACGAACACGCTCAACGTAACCAGCCTGTTGTAATCCATTGATTAATTGAGTAATACCAGCGGCCGTAGTTTCTGCTCGATCAGCTAATTCTTTGACTGACAATTCGCCTTCTTCAGCTAATACTTTAAGGGTTCGAGCATGGACCATTGAAACTGCCCCTAATGTACGAGTAGCTCGCCCTCTTAAACGTCCATCGGCTGCAGTCAGACTATATATGGCCTGACTAAGTTCGTCTATCGCAGTTAACTTATTTGAAGAATTTGTCATAACATCACCATTTTCTCATTAACTAAGTACTTAATTATATGAAGTTAACATTAACATATGAAAAAGAGTAGAGTCAAATTAAGTAGAAACTGACTATTCATTTTCCAAGCAATATTATACATGCTCACCTTAACTCATAAATAAAATAATAAAATGACTTGGTTTGTAGTCTTGACAAAAGTACATATTATACTTCATTATTTTAGTTAAGTACTTAATCGTTAAGTACTTAACTAAAAATGTAAAGGATGATTATTATGACTCAACGTTCACAATCTCAAGGATGGGCTTTAGATATAGCCCTTGCACTTGGTGGGTTTGATGCTTTGCATCCTGAAGCAAAGGCAACTATGGAACAGTTAGGGCACGACCACACTGATTTTGATAAAGTTTTTTCTCAAGTAAAGAGTGGAGCAATGATACCAAAAGCATGGGCTACGGTTGCTTCTCAGGCTCAACAACGCGCAAAACATTATGAACAAAAAGGATTCACTGTTACTGCTCGTGATCTATATCAGCGAGCTGCTGTTATGTGGGGACGTGCACAATACTCATATTTTAATGATGATCCACGAAAATTGGCATTTCGAGAACGTTGTAACGAATGTGTGGCAGCTATTTCATCACTTGGAGGAGGTACAGTACAACGTATAGTACTAGAATTTGAAGGCAAACAGATATATGCACTACTTCATTTGCCCTCAGGTGAAGTTCATAATGCACCAGCAGTAATATTAGGTCCAGGTATGGATATGATTAAGGAAGACTATATACAGATTGCGCAACGTTATTATACGTCTCGTGGCATCGTAGCTCTATCAATTGAAGGACCGGGTCAAGGTGAATCTGTATCTGAAGGTCTAAAAGTTGATTTGACTAATTACGAACGCGCCGTTAGTTGTTATATCGATTTTCTATTAAAACGGCCTGAGGTTGATCCAAAGCGGATTGGATTTTTTGGTATCAGTATGAGTGGGTATTGGGGGATGCGGGCTGCTGCGAGTGATAATCGTATAAACGCTATAGCGACGTTTGAAGGTGTATATGGTGAATTTGATACCATCTTTAACAGAGCGCAGCCGAGTTTCAAAGCAAATTTTATGTACATGTCTGGTTACACTGATGAAGTTGCTTTTGAAAACGAATTGAGTAGCCAGATGAATTTGTGGAAATTGGCGCCAAAGATTACTTGTCCAGTCTTCATGGGAATAGGAGAATTTGATGAACTTACCCGTTTGGAAGAAGCATTAAGTCTTTATGAGTTTGTAGAAGCACCAAAGGAGATACGCGTCTATGAGAATGAATTTCACCCACTTGGTGGAGTAGCTGCAGAAATTTTTCGTTTTGGTGCAGAGTGGGTGGAACTTGCACTTGAAGGAAACTTTAAAGCTAACCATGATGAGCGTTATTACATGCATCGTGATGGTGGTGTTACTGAAGGGACTGCTTTTCCAACTTATTGGCTTGGTGCCCAGCCGGCGGAAATTAAAGGACGAAAAAAGTGTAATACATTAAACGCTTGTAATAATTAATAAATTTATACTGATTAAAAAAGAAAACAACAAAAATAGTATGTAGCTTTTATTTACACTATTTTTGTTGTTTTCTTCAAAAATTTCACAAATTCCTTTTAAAATGTCGCGTTTTTCTTCTAAACATCACATTTTTTTTTAAGGGTACAGATTCATGCCCATCAAGTTAAAATTTTGTAGCATCTCAGAACGAAATTTTAAACCCTCTTGTAACAAGACATCTCATTTTATCGTTTTGGGGATGAGCTGTTTTCTTAGCTTGATGGTAATGGGCTAACACCATCAAAACGCGAATATCGTAGGCTAAGCAAAATTTTTATAAAGAAAAAGCCGATTTCCCTATATATTAAGGGTATCGGCTTTTGTTCATATTCTTTTACTTAATTAATTTCTGACATAAAACTTATAATAATAACATTACTTTTACTAGCTAGAAAAGGGTTGATACTGTACATTTTAAAATATCAATTAAGCACTAATATTTTGGTTATGCACTGTTTCACCTTTATGGGAAACATAACTGTGTGCTATCATTCCTAGCATTATTACAAACATGCCACACCAAGATAAAATAGAGGGGAATGAAGAATGTAATAAGATTAGTTCTCCAATAACAGCAAAAAGCACCTCCATAGATTGTGTTGCTTCAACAGTTGCAAGTTGCTGCATATCTCCTTTAACCATATCAGTCGCTTTAAAAAATAAGATAGTTGCAATTACACCAGAGCAAATGGCAACTAAAATAGATTGCATAGTTTGCTCCTTACTAGGTATTCCTGCTGTAAAAAGACCGTACAAGGATAGTAAAAACCAAAACGGTAAGCTAGCTAATGTCATTCCAAGGACACGTTGATAAGCATCTAGACGATCTCCACAAACCTCCATCATCTTACGATTCCCGAGTGGGTAAGCAAAAGAAGCTACAATTACAGGGATAATACCTAACATAATATCTTTTACAGCAAGCGATTTTGCTTGTTCTATTTGCATAAGGAAAATGCCAAGAAGAATAATCAATGACATACTCATACCCTTCATTGGAATTTTTCCTCTTTTCTTAATAATTCCATCTGGTGTTTGATAGGTTTGGATAAAAAGAGGAGCTAACAAAGATCCTGATATAATAGTAACTTGCCATGTCCCCGCAATAATCCATCCTGGTGCATGTGCAGCGGCAAAACATAATGGAGCATAAAATAGACCAAAACCTACAAAACTCCATAAAAACCATGCACTTAAATCCTCTCTCATAACTTGTAATAATACTTTTAATTTTTTTTGACTCATAACAAGAAGTAAAAGGAATGGCAGCATGAAAATAAACCTTAATGAAGCACTCCATATCCAGCTACCACCTGATAGCTCCATTGCTCGATTTAATATAAATGTGAAAGCAAAGAAGAAAGCAGCACATATACCTAAAAAAATAGGGCGCAAATTTCTCACCTCAATCTGCCTCATAAGTCATTAATTTCTCAAGACTTAACCAGTTTTGTTCTACAAGGTGCGCTGTTGTTTCTTTATCTTTATTTTTGCACGCCTCTATAATTTGCTGATGTTGTTCTACTGACTTTAGACCATTTATCGAAGTGAACTGAGAGATTTCGAGACGTTGAATCTTAGATATACTTCGTTCTAACGCACGAATGATTTCAGGATTTCCTGCCACATCTAAAAAAACATTGTGGAATAACTCATCAGCTTCAATTGATTTTATAATATCTTTTTTCTCAATAGATAATAGTAAAGCCTTATTACTGAACTCTAATTCTTGAATATCCGATTCTTTTAATAATGGTACTGCTAAACGGGCAGCTAATGAGTGTAAAACTGCTACCACAGTAAATGCGTGTTTCGCCTCCTCAATATTTAATGGTGCAACACGAGTAACTGAACCAGGAATGGATTCAACAAGTCCTTCATCCTCAAGACGCTTCAACGCCTCTCTAACTGGAGTACGGCTAATTCCAAATTCTTCTGCTAATTCTTTGTCATTTAAGCGTTGCTCCGGTTGCAGCTCTAATGTAACAATTGCTTTTTTCAAAGTTAGATATACTTCATCTCTAAATGACATACGTTTAATGGGTTTAATAATATCTTTTTTCATAAAACCAATATATCGGATATTGGTTTTATGGTCAACTCTAATTTTCCAATAAAATATACTCGATTATCAAATTCTAAAAACGACCATTTAAGAAATTCTATTTAGTTCTAACAAAACTCAAAGAAATACGGTCAAAAATATAAGGGGGAACACCAATAAAACGCGAATTTCGTGCGCTAAGAGGGAATCAGTTCTTTAATGTTAATTTATTTGTGGTGGTCGACTCTACTTAATTATCAAGAAAACATTAGCCTTTAATTATATACACGCTAATTACAATGACTCACCGATGCCAGCATCATAATGAATCTCTGCTTCTCCTCTTTTTATCAGTATTGGTAGGTAAAGAGGGTCCAGGCACAAAAACAGGTTGTGGAGAAAGTCTTCTTCACAACCTGAGGGTAAGTTATATATCCAAATATGACCTGTTCTTTTAACTATTTAGTCTTTTATAATCTGTTATAGTCGATATAACTAGAGTCATAGTAAATCCACTGACCTGTTCCAATTCTTAGCCAGCCGTTCTTTTCTTCATATACTGTAACTTTTTCGCCTTTACTTGTCTTTCTAACAATAGAATAGTTTGTACCTGATCCGCTTCGAACATTTACCCCAATACCATTAATTTGAGCCGTTCCGATTACCTTTTCAACACTACCATTTTCAATTACTTGTAGCATATTTAGAATGAATGTTGCTGTTTCACCACGAGTTGTTGTTCCTTTAGGGTCGTATTGATTGTCACCCTTACCTCTTACAATACCTAGGCCATACAGTCTTTGTACGTCTTCTTTATAAATAATTTGGTCTTTGTCTGAGAATGGTAGGTTTACAAGCGGTCCCCATATACCTTTATACTGTAAAGCCTTGTTTACAATAATGGCTGATTCTTCTCTTGTAATAGGTGTGTTTGGGTCAAAATAACCATCTCCTCTACCTTGAATGATACCTGCGCTGGCAGTACGTTTAATACCATCTCGTAAAGTTGAATTTGCATCGTTTAGGTCTTTAAATGAAGCATCTCCAGCTGGCAGGTTTAGAGATTTAGAGATTAATTGAGCAAATTCGGCCCTTGTTATCGCTCTATTGGGTGCGAAAACCCCGTTTCCTTCCCCTATCATAATACCCCTTCTATTTAACTCTCGGATAGCTTCTTCATACCAACCTCCTGTAATGTCATCTTTTGGTTGATAAAGATCATTATAATACCCCTCAACGCTATTTACGAATACATCCCATTGCCCATTATTAATCATGTTAGCAGGGCAGATTTTACCGCTCCATTTTTGGTGTTTTACAATGTTATTTAACGGTACACCAGTTTCTTTCATTAAATAAGCTACAAGTTTCTTAGCGTTATCTACCGCTTTACTGTAGTTTCCGTCACTGTTAACTGCGATTTCAATTGCAATAGATTCTCTATTACCTGGACCATCACCGTCTCCTGCATGCCATCCGTTCTCGTTTAATGGTAGGTGTTGATAAATCTCTTTATCGTCTACTGTAAAATGCCACGAAGCAGCTCGGTCTGTGTTTCCTACTGCTTGGTTATATAAGTATTGAGCGTGGTTTCTAGCACCTGCTCCTACACTTGTATTATCAGTCTCATGAATTGTAATGTACTTTGGACTCATGTAGTTTTGAGGACGAATATTATCGTTACCTGCTGGAACAATCCATTCAGTGAATGGAACACCGTTTATTGTACTAGAGGTGCTAGGTGATATGGGGGACAGACTACGTTTTGTTCTGTTTGAATTGTTAGGAACAGTTAATGTACCTGTTTCTTCATGAATTCCTTCTGAACGCTGAAGACTATCTGCTTTCTTATTGTCGACAGTACCTCCACCACGTCCGTCTACCTCTTCAAAACTAGCTTCAATACTTTTTAAAGCCTGTTCATCTGTTGTTTGAATTGGGTCTGTGTTACCTTGCACTTGAAGGTTTGTAGATTGCTTATTGTTTACAGATTGTTGTTCCTCTGCAAACGATACCAATGGAGAAGATAATACCGTTAATCCTGCCGTGAATGCTACTACTTTTTTATTAAATTTAATATTCATT
>NZ_JBNLYC010000152.1:0-9620 GCF_050172015.1 Bacillus sp. GMa5/1
TGATTTATTAGAATACTGTCAAATAAATTATAGAGAGATTGAATTACATAAAGATGAAGTAGATATGAAAGCATTAATTGAACAAATCATGATTGGCTTTGTACCACAATTAGATGATGCTAATATGAGCTTTTATATTAAAAGTGATGAAGTGCTGTATGTAGAAGTTGATGTGGCACTTATAGTGAGACTATTTGAAAATATAATAGGTAATAGTATTATGTATGGAAAAGATGGAAAGGAAATTGCAATTGGAATTTCCAATAAAACAATGAATGTTGAAGTAGAAATTAAAAATTTTGGACAATGTATTCCGAAAGAGGACCTTCCTTACGTTTTTGAGAAATTTTATCGTAGTGAAAAATCACGTAGTTCTTATACTGGTGGGAAAGGAATGGGGCTTGCAATTTCAAAAAGTATAGCCGAGCTCCATCAAGGGGATCTAACTGTACGTAGTAACGATAAAGAAACAGTTTTCACTGTGAAATTACCGCAGTATAAAAAAGTAAGAAAGTCGTAAGTATTTCTTTTATATGTCGTAATTTTTACTTTGTATCATTGAGAAAAAGGATATGAGAGTAGGGATGCGACATGTGGAAGAAATTTTTATTAGTGATTATAGTTTCTTTTTTAATTATAAGTTGGATCTTAGTTTATGTAGCTAATGGTGTTACATCAGTTTTTGTTTGGTGGAGTATTCAGGCTTTTAGTTTTATTTCAGTTTTCCTCTTGGTAGGATCAGTAATAATATTTTTTTGGAAAGGCATTTTTAGAAAGCGGATAGATAGAACGCTATTTTTAATCATTCTGTTTTCTATCATTGGAGCTTGGCCTGTCGGTTGGTTTGCTAATATAGGTAGAATTGCTTACCCAGCAGATATACAATCTATGAGTCCTAAAGCAGTAGTTCGTGTTCCTTTGAATGAACGAGCATTAATAGGCTGGGGCGGTGATCAGTTAGAAACGAACTATCATGTTATAAAGCCAAATGAAAGGTGGGCATATGATATCCTCATTCCACCTGCTGAAGTGAAAAGTAGTAAGTTAGAGGATTACGGAATATATGGAGCGAAAGTAATGGCACCAGCTTCTGGGACGGTTGTATCAATCAATAATGATGAAAAAGATTTAATTCCCGGATTGGATGATTTTCAGTCAATGGCAGGGAATTACATATATTTACGGATAGATGAAACAGAGACATTTTTGATTCTTGCCCACTTAAAGAAAGGGTCCATTAAAGTTAGAGAAGGACAACGTGTAAATGAAGGAGAATTTCTTGCTCAAGTCGGTAACTCAGGAAGTTCAAGTGAGCCACATTTACATATCCATCATCAAAGGCAAAATCCGTCCAAGGTAAGTATGTTTTTTGCGGAAGGATTGCCACTTTACTTTCGAACTGAAAATGGTGTCATGATGCCGGAAAGAGGGACATACATAAGTGGTAACTAGAAGAAAATCATTTCATCCAAAAAGGGTATTCCAAATTAAAATTGGAATACCCTTTTTCATTATCCTACAAATGTTTGATACAGTAAGAAGATATTTAAAATGATAACGAGTGCTGCAATTATCCAAGCGATAAATGTTGTTATACGGTGGTTAACGAGTGCACCCATAATCTTTTTGTTACTTGTAAACATAATAAGTGGTACTAGCGCAAATGCAATACCGAATGATAAGACGACTTGGCTCATGACTAGAGCGTAAGTTGGATTTACACCTAAAGCGATAATAACTAATGGTGGAATCATTGTAATAAATCGGCGTAAGTATAACGGAATATGCATGCGAATGAAACCTTGCATAATAATATCACCCGACATTGTACCGACAGAAGAGCTAGATAGTCCTGCTGATAAAAGTCCAATCCCAAATAATGCAGCCGATACAGGACCTACTAAATTGGTAAATTGAGTGTAAGCAACATCTAAATCTTCAACGTGCAAGCCGTTTTTAAAGAATAGTGCAGCAGCAACAATTAACATACTTGCATTAATTGCTCCAGCAATAACCATTGCAATAATAATATCGATAAATTCGAAACGAAAAATCTTTTTCTTTTGTTCGTCAGTTGTTCCGACCACGCGGCGTTGTGTTAATGCAGAATGCAAGTATATTGCATGTGGCATAACTGTTGCACCTAAAATCCCTGCTGCAAGTAATATACTGTCTACACCTTGGAATTTTGGAATAAATAGTCCTGAAAGAAGGGGACTTAATTCTGGTTTTGCATAAAAAACTTGAATCCCAAAAGCAATTACTACAATGAAAATCATTCCTGTAATAATAGCTTCTAGTGGACGAAACCCTCTACGTTGAAACTCAAGAATAATAAATGATCCGGCTGCAGTAATTAAAGCGGCAGGTAGCATCGGGATTCCAAATAGTAAGTAAAGCCCCAAAGCAGCTCCAATAAATTCCGCTAAATCTGTAGCCATAATAACTAGTTCACCTTGTATCCATAAGCCGATAGACACAGGCTTTGGAAAATTTTCACGAGCTATTTCGGGTAAATTGTTTCCTGTAGCAATTCCTAATTTAGCTGATAAAGTTTGGATTAATACAGCCATTAAGTTAGAAGCGAGTATAACCCATAATAGTAAATATCCATATTGTGAACCAGCTGCGATATTTGTAGCAAAGTTGCCAGGATCAATATAAGCAACGGACGCGATAAAAGCGGGTCCTAAAAATGGTAACAGTCTTTTCCAGCCTTTTGTTTCTCCACTTAAAGCTAAGTGAGCTGATTGTACAGTTGTACTTTCAGAAGGGAGATGTTCATCTTTTGTTATATCTTTATTCATAGTAGTTTTCCCCTTTAAAATGTTAACTTGATGAAATTATTGTATTTATTCTTACTCATTATTTCAATACATTTAAATATGTTATATGGTAATTTCATTTGAACACGAAAGTTTCCTTAATGCAAATTATATGCCTTTATACAATGGATGGTGTGATAACGTAAAATGAATTGGGAGTTTATGGTGTGATGACATGGGGAAACATAGTGAATTAAAGGGCTGTTTTTGAAATTTATGTGAACATAAAGCCGATAATACAGCATATTAATTGATGGAATTGCATTTGTATGATATATAATATATTGGGATTACAACATAACCATAGTGTTTTGGTGTGTAATCTTGTTTTTTATTTTTGTTAACTGATAGAAAATAGTATAAAGAAAAGAAAATGGGATTCATTTTCTTATTATATATGTTTTGATATGAACGTTAACTTATACATGATTTAAAAAATTAGATAGGTGGTAGAAATACATTGGCAACTACAAAACCATACAGAGTATTACTATATTACATGTACACAACAATTGAAAACCCAGAAGAATTCGCGGCAGAGCATTTAGCATTTTGTAATTCACTTGAATTAAAAGGAAGAATTCTTGTAGCAAAAGAAGGTATTAACGGAACTTGTTCTGGAACTGTAGAACAAACAGAGAAATACATGGAAGCAATGAACAATGATCCACGTTTTGACGGTATCGTATTTAAAATAGATGAAGCTGATGGTCATGCATTCAAGAAAATGCACGTGCGTCCTCGTCCAGAGTTAGTTACACTTCGTCTAGAAGATGACATTAACCCACACGAAATAACTGGGAAGTATTTAGAGCCAAAAGATTTTTATGAAGCAATGAAACAAGAAGATACAGTTATCATTGATGCACGAAATGATTATGAATTTGATTTAGGTCACTTCAAAGGTGCGATTAAACCTGATATCGAATCATTCCGTGAATTACCAGATTGGATTCGTGAAAATAAAGAAGTACTTGAAGGTAAAAAGATTTTAACTTATTGTACAGGCGGAATTCGTTGTGAGAAGTTTTCTGGTTGGTTAGTTCGTGAAGGTTATGAAGATGTAAGTCAGCTTCACGGCGGAATTGTAACGTACGGAAAAGACCCAGAGGTACAAGGTGAGCTTTGGGATGGACAATGTTACGTGTTCGATGAGCGTATCGCTGTACCAGTAAACCAAAAAGAACATGTTATCGTTGGTAAAGACCACTTTACAGGTGAACCTTGTGAGCGCTATGTAAACTGTTCAAATCCAGAATGTAATAAGAAAATCTTATGTTCTGAAGAAAACGAAGCGAAATATTTACGTGCATGTTCTCATGAATGTCGTGTAAGTCCACGTAACCGCTACGTAATACAACATGAATTAACGGAAGAGCAAGTAGCTGCTGCATTAGAGCAAATCGAAGCAGGGAAGTAAACTGAATTCGTATAATAAAAGGGGTACTCCAAGTTTAATTTTGGAGCACCCTTTTTTTATTATCCGGCCCTTTTATTTGTCGGTTTTTGTCGGTAAGTCGATATATTTTAAAAATCGCTGATATATTTCGAGTTGCGCTGATATATCTTAAAAATCGCTGATATATTTCGAGTTGCGCCGATATAATCGGAAAATCGCTGATAAAGATTTCACTTACTGCAGCGCGCCAAGAATTTGAAAATAACCTTCTTTAATTTTTATCTTCTTTCTCTTTAACGGCAGAAAGTACAGTTTGTTTTACCCAAGCTTTTCTTCGTTTATGCTGTAAACCCCATTGGTATAAACTTTGGGCTCCTAAAATAAGTGAAATGACAATGCCGCTAATCGCGATTAATAGAGCGAAAAATTCAAGAGGTGACGATATTTTGTTTGAATCGGTGTTTCTTAAAAGGTCAATCATAGTAAACCCTAACATTTGGCCCACTACAGAGTAGAGCGTTAAAATTAATAATAAAAGGCTATCTTTTTTAGAGGCGACATTTTCTTGATATTTAAACAAACTATCAAGATTTTGTTTCGCGTTCGAGTATAGAACCTCAATATTAAAAAGTTTTCTTAAGCGGAAGAAAATATCTTCACTTTGTGATTGGGATACTAATTCTAAAGAAAAATAATTAGCAGTGAACGAATTGATCGAATAAATTAATTTCTCTATTTCATTAGTATCTTGTTCAATGTTTAGCTCAGCATAGGCGTTTGCCATTTTTAATAAAACAATTTTATGGAATAGGTTTAATAATAAAGCGTAATAAAATTCTCCGTACATTTGACTAGCAAGTTTAGCGATTTCGCGTTCTCCTTCATTTGTTACACATGTAAAAATATGTTCTTCCATTATGAAATAACGATTTGGAGCCCATCTCTGGTAAGCGTGTTTTTTTAAATAGTCATGAATGTAAGGAAGGTTATTTGCACTCACATATGGCTTACCATCACTTGTTAATCCGGAAAGACTAGAAGTACGATAAACATCCACTTCATTAAGTTCCATACCTTCTTTTAGTGACAATAAAGTTTGGACGTACATTCTTTGATCTTCGAAGAAAGGGAAGGTTTGAAAGTATGAACTTCGTAATCTCTTCTTTTCAAAGAAATCAGTTACGCCATGAAATAAATAACCAAAAATGAATTTTTCAACTTGGGAATACTTTTTTCCGTTACATTCAATACAAATAGTCTCATTTGTATCATTTTTAGTTTCAAGTACACGGAAGCGAGCAGCGAATTCGATTGCTTCAGATAAAGTCATGCTTGGAGCAGTGTTTACTTCTGTTCGAATTGTTAAGAAGCCAAGTTCATAAGGACAAAGTGTTACATCAATAGAGTGTATCTTGAATGGGATTGAAATAAGGTTTGTTGTTAAATGTCCAGTTAAGTTAAGGTCCTTTGAATAACGTTGCAAGCCCTTTTGATGCTCTGAGTGAGGAAAGAGAATTTTATTTGTAAATGAAAGATAGTATGCTTCCATATTTTGATGTGAAACTTTAAACTCCCCATAATATGTATTTTCATCATAGAGATGATCAAGCCGAAAAGGACGGAAATCGTTTTTTTGTAAGAAAGGGAACATATTTTGTTCATATCCAGCTTTAAAAGAAAACGGGAATATAAATTGAAATATAGCTGTTGCTACATCTTTTTCCTCAATTGCTTGTATTGCCTCCATCTACATTGTTTCCTTTCCATATATGCTATAGAAACAACATGCCCAAATTTATTTGAAAATAACCACTGTTTTATACTCGATTGAGAGTGAAAATTCAGCTTATTTAGCAGAGGACATGTATAATGTTATGTATACTAAAAGTTATAAAATTGTATTTTGAAAAGGGGGATGCTGTATGCGGATTTTAGTATTAGGCGCTGGTGGAGTCGGAGGATTTTTTGGTGGCAGATTAGTCGAAAAGGGAGAAGATGTTACATTTCTTGTTCGTAGTAAACGGAAAAAACAATTAGAGGAAAGAGGACTTGTAATCCGAAGTGTTAACGGGGATTTTTCCTTTCAACCGAAATTAATAACGAAGGAAGAGAGAACTTCTCCATTTGATGTCATTTTATTTTCAACAAAAGCGTATCACTTAAACGAGGCAATTCAAGATTTGAAGCCGTTTGTTGGCGAAGGTACTGTAATCATTCCATTGTTAAATGGTATCGCTCATTTATCACTATTACAAAAAGAATTCGGCGAAGAAAAAGTACTTGGCGGTTTATGCTTTATCGAGACGACGTTAAACGATCAAGGAGAAATTGTACAAACTAGCGCTACCAACAGACTTGTGTTTGGAGAAATTAAGTCTCAAAATTCAGAGAGAGTAAAGCATATTTCTAAAGCATTTGCAGGTACGAAATCTAGTTTTGTTTTAAGTGAAAATATTACGCAAGATATGTGGCATAAATATTTATTTATTACTGTAATGTCCGGTGTGACAACGTTAATGCGTGCACCAATTGGACCAATTCGTGAAAGTGAAGGCGGCCGTGATTTTATCCGTAATGTATTTGAGGAATCTGTACAAATTATGAAAGTATTAGGAGCTCCAATAAAGGTTAATATTGCCCAGGAACATATGAAAACAATTGATAAAATTTCGTATGATATGAAGTCATCGATGCAACGTGATATGGAGAAGGGTTCGTTTATTGAAGGGAAGCACTTGCAAGGATATTTACTGGATGTAGCAGAGCAATTTTCTATAGCGGCACCATTATTAGGCACTATATATCAAAATTTAAAGGTGTATGAAGAGATGACCTTTAACAGATCTGTAATAGAATTAGATGTATGAAAAAATAAAAAAGATAGCAATATATAAGTGTATTGCTATCTTTTTTATTTTTTTGTATGACAAATTATTTATTTCTTTTCGTTCTATCTGTCAAATTTATTTCCTGTTCACGTTTACCATATAACTGATTAATTTCATTTGCTACTGCATCTAAATATGAATCGGAAAAAATAGGCTTCTTTTCTTTAGACATAGGGGTCTCCTTTGCGGATTTTTTAGTATTCATTATGTATATTTCTCAGTGGATTATGCACAATCATTTTAATTTTTTTCTTATTAAAAATTTTTGTTTACTTTTTGAAAATAAAGGAGTATTATAATCCACAGTTTCAATTTTCTAAATCGCTGAAACCGCATGGTACGGGGGACCCGTTTTACGGATTAGTACATAATCCGATGGGGTGAATCCTTAAAAAAGGTAGGGCTACTCATAGGCCCGAATCCGACAGCTAACCTCGTAAGCGTTATATTGAGAAGGAAGGTGGAGCTTGTGCGACAAAAAAAATAATGTCTACAAGTCTATTTCGCTATGGCTTGTAGACATTTTTTGTTTTCTGAGTAAATAGTTTACTGGCTGCAACAAGCAGAAAAGTTCGTACAAAATTATTGGAGAGTGGACAGCATTGGTTTCATCTATTAAAAGATTTTTAATTGGAAGACCGTTAAAATCAACGGAGCTTGGAGAACAAAAGCTTAATAAAACGAAAGCTTTAGCTATTTTATCTTCTGACGCATTGTCATCAGTTGCTTACGGTCCAGAGCAAATTTTAATTGCTTTAGCAGGTGTTGGAGCGATCGCTTATTGGTATTCCATTCCGATCGCTGTTGGGGTATTAGTATTATTGACAGCCCTTATTTTATCTTATCGTCAAATTATTTTTGCTTATCCGCATGGCGGGGGAGCGTATGTTGTATCAAAAGAAAATTTAGGGATGAATCCAGGCTTAATTGCTGGAGGATCTTTATTAGTTGACTATATTTTAACTGTTGCGGTAAGTGTGTCCGCTGGTACAGATGCAATTACGTCTGCGTTTCCTAGCTTACATGCACACAACGTAATTATTGCGGTTATATTTGTTATATTAATTACGATATTAAATTTAAGGGGAGTAACGGAATCAGCTTCCGTTTTAGCATATCCTGTTTATTTATTCGTTTTAGCACTATTTATATTAATTGGTGTGGGCATATATAATATTTTAACTGGTCATGTTTCACCCACTTTACATGCGCCAATTGGTACACCAGTTGCAGGGATTAGTTTATTTTTATTACTAAGAGCATTTGCATCAGGTAGTTCTGCTTTAACAGGTGTTGAAGCAATTTCAAATGCAATTCCGAACTTTAAAGATCCTGCGCCAAACAATGCTGCAAAAACATTGCTTGCAATGGGTGCATTACTTGCTGTGTTATTTTCAGGAATTGTATTTTTAGCTTATTATTACGGAGTGACTCCGAGTAAAGAAGTAACAGTTGTTTCTCAAATTGCTGAACAAACATTTGGACGTAATTTCATGTACTATTTCATACAAGGTACAACAGCTTTAATATTAATTCTTGCTGCTAATACAGGTTATTCTGCATTTCCTTTATTAGCGGTTAACCTTGCAAAAGATAAATTCATACCGAGAATGTTTACGATTAGAGGAGACCGCCTAGGTTACTCAAACGGTATTATTATACTTGGAGTTGCTTCGATTATTTTAATTGTAGCTTTCCAAGGACAAACAGAACATTTAATTCCACTATATGCAGTAGGTGTATTTATTCCATTTACACTTTCTCAAACAGGGATGGTATTAAAATGGCTTCGCGAAAAGCCTGAAGGATGGGCTTTAAGATTAACGGTTAATTTAATTGGTGCAGTTATTAGTTTTATCGTAATGAGCATGTTCTTTTTAACTAAATTTGCACAAGTTTGGTCGATTCTTATTTTCTTACCAGTTATTATCTTCTTATTCCATCGAATTAAGAAGCATTATGATGCAGTGGGTGATCAATTAAGTTTAAAAACTTGCGAGCCTCTTATTCCAATTGAGGGGAATGTAATTGTCGTTCCTGTAGCAGGTATGACGCATGTAGTAGAAAATTCATTGAACTATGCGAAATCGCTTTCGGCAGATCAAGTTATCGCAGTATATGTTGCTTTTGACAGAGAAGAGGAAAAGAAATTTGAGGAGAAATGGAAGAAGTGGCAACCTGAAGTAAGGCTTGTTACATTACATTCTCATTATAGAAGTATTATTCAGCCGCTAACGAAGTTTATCGATACAGTGCAATATAAGGCAAGTGAATCGAATTACCGTGTTACGGTCGTTATACCACAGTTCATTCCGAAAAAAGGTTGGCATAACATTCTTCATAATCAATCCAGTTTACTTATACGTGCGTATTTACTTTATAAAAGAAATGTTGTTATTACGACAGTTCCATATCATTTGAAAAAATAAGAAAATTTTTTAAGGATAGCTTCGCGAAAATGAAGCTATCCTTTTTGTGTATATGCTATGCATAATTGCATATGGGGTT
>NZ_JBNLYC010000153.1:0-9565 GCF_050172015.1 Bacillus sp. GMa5/1
TGGTTACTTGAAAGTTGTGGAATAGAAAAGTATATATCGTTAAGTATAATAAAGCTATATTGGTTCTGTATACCAATTGTAGTTACAATTGGTATCTTCTTTTTATATGCAGTAAAACGACATAAAATTATTAGCAGAATCATAAAATATCCGATATTCACTTTCAAAATAGATTATTGGATCATTGCTATGTTTCTAAGCGGTTTAGTTTATTTCCTTTTAACAAAATTTCAAATTTCAAAAGGGGAATTTATTATACCTGTAACTAAAATTTTATGGCTAGTGTTTCTGGTGTTTTATTGTTTAATAAAACTATTCAGATATAAAAAGGACAAGAAAAAGGGCAAGGAAAAAGTAATTAAGAGAAAACCGATACTTTATCCTGATACCCCCATAAGTAAAGCAGCAGAAGATAAACTAGAACGGTCCCATTTCGCTGACAGACTAACAGATATTATTAATACTAGAAAGGAAGAACAAAGTATTGTTATTGGTCTTTATGGAAGATGGGGAACTGGTAAAACATCAGTTTTAAATTTAATGAAGCAACGTATAAAGAGAGAGAAGGATGTAATTACCATTTCATTCAATCCATGGTATTTTGAGAATGAAGAACAGCTGATTTTACAATTTTTTAATAAGCTAATTATAGAGATTGAAGAAAGTTTTTCAGGAGAAAAGAGTAAACTAATATCTAATATTAAGACTTATACGCATAAAATTACATCTTTAACATTGAGGATGGGTGCTGCTACTTTTTCTTTTAAAGATTTCTTAAATAATACTTCAGAAAAAACGGATGTCAATACAATAAAAAAAGACATTGCAGTACAAATTGAGAAAGAGAATAAAAAAATCATTGTACTTATAGATGATTTGGATCGATTAGATAATAAAGATATATATTCAATATTTAAGTTGGTAAAATTAATAGCTGATTTCCCTAGTATTTCTTATGTATTAGCATTCGATGAGGAGATTGTTACTGAAGTGTTATCAAACCAGTATGCTAGTGGAAAAAGTGGACATCATTTGGGACAATCATTTTTAGAAAAGATTATTCAGGTTCCGTTACATTTACCTCCAGCAAATACGCTGGATATTCGAAGTATTTTATTAGAAGGCATTCAAGAGAATTTGGATATAAATGAGATATCTTTGACTCATCGTCAAATTAATAGATTAATAGTAATTTGGGATAGGTATTTTGGAAAGTTTCCTTTGACAATTAGAGATATTAAAAGATATCAAAACTCCATTTCATTTTCGGTACCTTTACTAAAAGATGAGGTAAATGTTGTAGATTTGCTAAGTATTGAGGGATTGAGAGTATTTTTCCCTGATATATATAAGTTCATTTACAAACATTCTTCAAGTTTTTTACATAGTAAAAAAAATGAAGACTTCGGTAAGGAAAAAGAAATATTTGAGCCCTTAATTGAAAAACTTTTCAAGAATTTTTCAGCTAACGAAAAGAAAGCAATCATTGATTTGATAGTGGAGTTATTTCCTAGTAGTCAGAATTTATTTTACTATAATATTTCTTTTAGTGATAATATGGAAAAACAATGGGCAGATGAACAAAATATTTGTTCAAAGTATTACTTTGAAAAATACTTTGTATATCATGTGCCAAATGGACAAATTTCTGATATTAGATTTAATTCCTTATTAGGCCACTTAGAGTCCGAAGATATTAATGTAATATACTCTGAGATGAAGACAATGGCAGAGAAACAAAAAATCTTAAATCTTATAAACAAACTAAGAATGAGTACAGCTAGGTTAAATGAAAAAAAAGCAGAAAAACTTATTGTATGCTTAGGAATGCTGGGGGAACTACTTCCAGATAACAACAATATTTATAATACAAGAGAGCAAGTATCTATTCTTATCTATGAATTATTGGGTAAACTGTCGAAAGATAAAAGGAAAGATAGTGCCATAATTGCAATAGAATCTTCAAATTCCATAGTCTTTTCTTGGCAAATTTTCAATTGGTTACGCCCCTATAATAATGGAACAGAAGAGATTTTTAAAAATGAGGAATTAAAAGTTATAGCTACAAAATTGATTAAAAAGACCAAAATAGAAATAAAAAAACAGAATTTCTTAGAATTATATGGTGCCAATGTATACCCCTTTTTTTATGTATGGAATAAGTGGGGAAATAAAAAAGAACTAATTAATCAATTCAGAGAATGGATTAATGAAGAAAATGGCGCAGAAAAGCTGTTAATGGGATTTGTAAAACAAGAAAGTTCATTAGACGAAATAATGATTAGTTGGTTTACAGCAGAAAATTATCAATCTCTAAAGGAAATATTCCCTCCTCAAGAATTAGCAAGGGTTTTAGAAGAGAAATATGAGGATAAAATTCAATCTGATGAAGATTATACTTCGAGAAATTATAAAGATAATTATGAACAGGTAGCTCTACAATTTCTTTGGATACATAAATAAGTAAATTGATTTGAAGATTCAAGTGTAAAAAGAGCCATGTTAAAATGGCTCTTTTATTTTCTTACTTATTCCTTCTCTCTATAACTCATTGTAAATGTACAGTCACTAGGCTGTTGTCTTTGCTCAGATTTTATTTTCCATTGAGTGCACTCAACTAAAGCATCAGACGGTATCTGTTTTAAATGTTGTAACGCATTCGGAGGGTCACTAATATCAGTACTCTTAGGTAGATAAAAAGATAAAACTTTATGACCATAAATTAATCTAAATACTAAAGGATAATTACTCGATTCTTCACAATTCGATTCCCATATTTCTAGAGTAACATTTGCTATACCACCGCCTGGGATAAATGCAACATCCAAATATAAAGGCAGTATTTCTATATTATTATTAACCCAATCATAAATGTATGGGAAGTCACTCCTTTTTTCTTCAGGAAGTACAGACCAACCCATATGCACTAAAGCTTTGCACACTCCAGATAAACTGTACGGTGGCATGTTATTACATTTTAATTTTAAAATGTTATTTTCTTCTTCAAGAATTTCAAAAACCGATTCCTTTTCATCCAAAGATATGATAACCACATTCGTACCAGGTGTACTAGTTATAAACGAATTAGCCTTAGCTGGTTTATATTTTGGAGAGCCTTTTCTTGGTTTCCCTCTAACTAAAATTCTTTCTAATTGTAAATAATTTAAAAGTTCATTTTCGTGTACACTAAATATTTTCTCATTACATTCATCACATTCATCCCAGTTAAATAAACTCTTATTACCTAATGCTGCTGGTATAACATGAGCTTCTTTTTTAAATGATACTTTATCTGAATTTCTCCCACAAAATATACATTTTTTTTCATTTCGATTCCCTAAAAATTTTCTTTCAGGCTGTTCACCATTTATAGGGTATTCATATTTATCAATTTGTTTATACATCAATTTTTCGTCCATTAAGTTCATCTCCTTGTCTAATTTAATAATCGAGACACTTCTCTAATATTTTTACATTATGAATATATAATATTACTTATTTCATCGGCTAAACGATAATTAACTTTTAACTGAAAGCCAAAAATCTTTAAAATTTCTTCACCATGTTTTTTCATTTTTTCATCTTGGAATCTATATGCATCCTTTTCAGATGGTAAGCTTAGATATGATTCAAGATCGCCATCAATCGTATCAATCTCTTTTTCATCTTGGAATAAATTATTTTCAAATTGCCATGCATGACGAATCTCATGATACAGATTACCAATTAAATTAATGACTTCTGTAGGATTCCCTTTCAAATCCTGAAAAAGGAATAGAAAAATTTTAATTTTCCCCTCTTCCTGAATAGTTAAGCCCGCCGTTTCCATTTCACCATTTAATATTTGTTCATAATGCTTTCTCTTTAAATCTGGTTTATTATCACGCTCTCTTTGAAGTTTTTCACGGGTCTCATAAAAATATATAGTGAAATTTAAAGACTGATATTCTTCATCTAATAGCGCAATACTTTTTTTTATTTTTATTTCTAAACTCTTATTTAATTGTCGTATATTTAACCCCATAACTATTCCTCCCCAAATTCCTTTCCAATTATTCTAATTATAACAAATATTTTTCGGTTATATTTTTTAATGAATACATATTTCTTGGGCTTTACCTGTTTATAAAGGTTTACCTTTATAAATAACAAACTCCTTCCCACAGTAAAACCACATCTCCCTATAAATCTAATAAAAAACTTATTCAATACTTGTACAACATTGGAGGAGGTTTTTAATTAGGAGGGGGACAACCTCTCTAATTTCTATTGATAAATTCTTATCAATTTCCCATAAGAGATTCGGCTCTCTTTTTTATTTACTCTTTTTAAACTAGAACCTTTTTATACAACCTTCATAATATATATGGGACAACCTTAAACTCTTTTTTGAGAGGAATGATTAGATATGGCAGATTATTTCTGCAAAGACGGAAAGAAATATTACAAGAAAAAAGATAAATCATGTAACTCTTCAAACTCCAGTAACTGTTTCATAGAGACATTTACAATTTTCGGCTCTGAAACTACCCCTACAAGCCTTGAAATTCCACCCGGTTCTACAATTACCCTATTTGAAAATTTTACAAATAATCACAATAAAACTCTAATTCGCTTTAGTTTTAGCCCTGTATTTGCTGCGTTTGTTACATTGACTATTAGAACATTTAATTCCACAACTCCACAAACAATTACATTAACACCAGGAGATAGAAAAACTTTCTTATTTGAGGATGTTCAAAGTATTACTTTCTCAAATGCCACTACAGCTAACGCTGAACTTAGTCCATTATTTATCCAACAAACAACATGCATCTGCTGTGGTAATTCAGATTCATATTATTATGAATCTAGTGGGGATAATTATTGATAAATGATTTTAGAGGGCTTCGGCTCTCTTTTTTATTTTCCTTCGACATAATATGACAATATAATAATGTTTGTTTTGATAAGATTGTCCAGAAATATTATATTTTATATATCTTGGAGGAATTAAATTATGAGTAAAAAATTATTAATGGCTTTAGCATGCAGCGTGTTACTTATGGGATTGGCTGCTTGTGGTTCAAATGATAAAGCAAGTACATCAGAAGAACCAAAACAAGAAACTAAAAAAGAAGATGAACAAAAGAAGTTAGATGAGCAAAAACAGGAAGAGGAACAAAAGAAAATAGAAGAACAGAAAAAGGCCGAAGAACAAAAACAAGCTGAGGAACAAAAGAAGTTAGAAGAACAGAAAAAAGCCGAAGAGCAAAAGCAATTGGAAGAACAGAAAAAGGCTGAAGAACAAAAGCGATTAGATGAACAACGCAAACAAGAAGAGTCTCAAAGACAACAGGAAGAACAAAAGAAACAACAAGAAGCAGCTCGAGCAAAAGAACAGGAGCAACAAAAAGCTGCAGCTAATACAGCACCTCAGCAACAAGCTGCACCTAAACAAGAGAAAGTTCACTTTGCAAACTGTACAGATGCAAATAATGCTGGTTACTATGATATAACTCCAGATAGCCCAGCTTATGCTTCACATTTAGATCGTGATGGTGATGGCGTGGCTTGTGAACGAAATAAAGGGCATAAAAAATCTAGTAAAAAACATTAGATTTATGGATAAGCACTCTTATGAGTGCTTTTTTGTTTCCGTTCGACATAATATGACAATATTCGAATTGATTGTTTGCTATGATAAGCTCGGAAATCTTACATTTTACATAATTAAAGAGATTATAATGAAACGAACAACTGAATTTGTATTAGGTCTTATTGGTGGTATTTTTGGTCTTATTTGCGCGTTTATAGCTTTAATGACCGGTGGATTAATGGGTATCTTCCGTAAAGGTAAAGCTACTGTATCTGCTTAAAATAGGCACTCAAAAGAGTGCTTTTATTTTTTTATTAAATTATCTAATACATCTAAGATTTACAGGAGGAATAGCTTTGACACTATTTAAAAGATTTTTAATTGTCGGCTTAATGTTGACGATAATGTATGCTGCAATTTTGATGGTTACATATGGTGCGCTTTATGAAACAATTGGAGAATTCCCAAGCCTCACATCTAGAACGATTTTCCATACCATGTTTATGACGTTCACTTACACTATAATTATCGGGATTTATTATTTAATTAAAGGATTTATTAAACTCTTATTAAAAAAAACAGCAAAAGATCATTTCGTTTTTTCAGGATTACTAATGTTAATGGCAATTATTATAGTAGGTATATCACCAGAAAAAGAACCTATGAACCGACTAAACTTTAATGAACAAATCGTTGAAGAAAATGAGGTACTTCACAAAAACATAAAAACATTAGAAACAGAAAATAAAGCTCTTGATGATCAAGTGAAAAAGTTAGAAGAAGAGTTAAAAAAGCAAAACAGGTCTAAAACAGAGGGATCTCCTGCATCTCAAGTTATAACACACGAGAACCCTAATAAATCTGTTCCGCCATCTACAAATGAGCCAAAAACTAACACAGCCGACTACGATAAAAACGGTAATTATAAACCAGTGGACCAGATGACACCTGAAGAAATTAGAAAAGAAGCTGAAGGAATGCTAAAAGAAGCATTAGAAAGAGATGGAGTAAAATAACAAAATATAGATTTTGTTCACTTTTACGATACATTTATGAAACATTCATATGTTAAGTTATATAAGTCCTTTTTTGAATCATTTTCATTCTGTCAAAAAGTCCTAGCCCCTCTAGGGCTTTTTACGTTCAAATAAAGAGGTATACCAAATTTCTCAATGTACAATACAACTTAACATGGTAAAACACCATTTGGATGGGAGTCCAATACATATTATTAAAATTAAAGTGGTTCAAGTCGGAGAAAGGCACCTTTGGGTGTCTTTTCTTTATTTTCAAAAGGACCTGCTCAATTCATTCTTGAAAACATAAGGTAAAGTGAACCCATTAAATCACATGGAATGAACCCTAGTTTCCCCCTCTAATCTAAAGGAGGCACTATTGTTATAGGATATGGTGGTAGTTACGGTGAAAGCTGTAAGATTTGCTTTATTAGGGATAGTACCAACATTTCGTGAATTTTGTACGCTAAGCAAAATTTCATAAAGAAAAAGCCGATTTCCTATACGCTAGGAACTCGACCTTTTAGATTGATATATTCTGACTAAAACTCCCTTAAATAACTAAGGGAGTTTTTTAGTAAATTATAGTTTAGTAATATATTGTACTCATTGAGTAAACAATTTTGCATCCGCCCAGTCAGCATGATCATTGTCAATATTATCATTAGCATTATACGAAACTAACTCAAGTGTATTTTTTCCTGCAATATTTACTTCTACATGTTCAGCTGGATCGTGAGATTTTTTAACCGGACTTATATACAGAATTTTGCCATCAGCAATTATCACAAAATTCACAGAACCATGACCAGCTGCTACTTGATCATCTATTCCTACATCTACTGTAAATTTAGAATACTGTCCATTCAAATTATACTTAATTGTACTATTTGCATGGGAGCCAATTCCTTTGTCATATTGCACACCATTAATAGATAACTTCGTTTTATAAAATGATTGGTTTTTATTATACGAAGAATAATTAGGATTTATTTTCTCTATATCTCCTACAACAGAAATCGGAGTCAACGTGTCACTTAAATATACAGGCGTAGATGTAGCAGCTAAAGTGGTTGTATTTCCACTTACAAAAAATGTACAAATAGTAATCATTAAAACTGCAACTAAACTTAATACTTTAAACCGAAAACATTTTGGATTAATAACATACTTTGTATTCATATCAAATCCCCTTTCGATTTTTGTAAATTACCTCTCTAATCTTTACATATCAATCCAAAATTTTCAAACTATTTCTATAATTATAAATATTTATACAGAATTGTAAGAAAATTGAAAGCGTATTCCAATGTTTTTAAGTGAAAGTTGATACAGAGATTTTCGTATATCCCCAAAAAGGGACACCTATGTCCGTAGGTATCCCTTTTTGGGGATACAAATGATTAAATTTAACTTTGTAACCCTAATACCTTAATAATCTCAATTGTTTTATTATCTTTTATTTTAAAATAAAGCCTTTTCCCTATACGTTCACTAATTACAATATTTCCAAAGGCTAATTTACGCAAATGTTGTACAATCAAATCTTCTGTAATTCTTGTTTGCTTACTTAAATCAGAAACTGACAACGATCCATATGTAATCAATTTACAAACAATTGATAATCGAGTAGAATTCCCTAATAACCCTAAAACTTTTATATTTTCTGTATAGAAACTAAAATCCATATGAAACGCCCTAAGCAATTCTTCCAACCTCCCAAAATAATCCAAATAACACCAAAACATCTTAACATAAAAACAGAATAAATAACCCTAAAATATTCCAATTATTCATTGAGAAAGATAATATTTGGATGGGAGTCCAATACATATTATTAAAATTAAAGTGGTTCAAGTCGGAGGAAGGCACCTTTGGGTGTCTTTTTTATTACCCTTCGACATAATATGACGAAATAGGTTTAATCAATTCTGTTATGATGATTCAGAAATCCTCCATTCTTTTAAGTGATAAGTCCTCAACCATAAAAGAAAGAAGTGATAATTAAGGATAATTCAACTCCTGCGAATAAGAATTCTGGTTTATCGGATGATTAAATGTATATACATAATTACTAAAGGGGATGGGGATTTGAAGCAGAAGCTGATTGTTATAATATGTAGTTTAATTTTGATCCCTCTTGTGATTATGGGATGGAATAAGTATTTAGATTACAAATATGAAAAGGAACGAGAACAAGTCCATGCCGACTACGAAAAAGAACTAGTAGAACTGGAAAAGGAACAAACCAAACAGCTAGCGAAAGAAGAAAAAAGACTAGAAGAGCTAGAAGAACAGAATCGTAATGCAGAAGCTAAGCAGAAACATATGACTGATGCTTTCAACAACTTACGCAAAGGTATGTCCTACGAAGAAGTTGCAGCAGCGTTCGGTACAGAAGGTGATTTAAAAAACCAAGGTACATATAGTAATGAATGGAAAGACTATAAAAAAAATCACCCTGCGTATTTTTGGAACTATGACAGCATCTACAATATAGTTTGTAATTTTAGCTATAACAAACTAACGTCATGTAAGAAACAAGAACGTGTTCGAGTAAAAGTGAATGGAACTTGGTATGAAAATTAAACTCATCTAGTTCTTGATGGGTTTTCCTTTTATAAAAATGGCCATCAGCAAAGGCTACAATTTGCTAAACGACCAGCGTTGTATGTAAACGTGTTGCGTAACAACAAAGATATATTGTGATTTGATTTCATCATTTTTACAAAAAGCCCTCAATTTAGATTGAGGGCTTTTTATAGTTATGGTGTAAAGATAATAGAAGGAAAATACAATATTTCCGTTCATAATAATAAGTATATTTTTATGAATTCCATAATTCAGGAAATAGAAAGGCTAATTTTTGGGTGTTCTCTTTTCCTTGTATATCGTGATAATTGTATCTACTATAACGAATGTAAGTAGTGCTTCAGCAGAAATTTCAATAAGGCTTTTGATAAAAACAGAA
>NZ_JBNLYC010000154.1:0-9469 GCF_050172015.1 Bacillus sp. GMa5/1
AGTAACGTAAAATATGAATCGTCACACTTATTTGTTGGTTATTACTTATATGTATTAAAAAATGATTAAGATTGGATTTTAAATAGGGATAGGAAGTGAGATATGAATAGATTGACAGTAAGTGACTAGTCGAAATTAGCAGTGAAAGCTATTATGTAACAAATGTAATGATTCTTGAAATAGGGATATACGTGTAATTTAGGGGAGAAAATTACATATATCATGTGGAGAGACAACGTAATAATAGAAGATAAGAAAAGTGAATAAGTGATTGTAAACAATGGATTGTTGGACGACTATGTTTTATGTTATTCGTTTAAATCTGATACTTGGCACACTATTGCTTTTAAGAAGGTAATAGTAATAAAGAAATTTTTAAAATGATAGAAGTAGTAAAGGGGATAAGAGAAATGAAAAAAATATTTAGTGTGCTTTTAGTGTTATTCTTAACATTTTCTACATGGTCTAGTGTATTAGTAAAGGCAGATTCACCATCTAAAGGTACTTTAACGATTCATAAGTATGAACAAGAAAAAGATGGAGCGCAGGGACTAGAAGGTGACGGTTCTGCAAATCAAGAGGTGCCAAAAGATGTGAAACCATTAAAAGGTGTAACGTTTGAAGTGAAAAGGGTTGCTTCTTTTGAAAAAATTTCAAACGATGGGAAAATCGTAAAAGAAGACGTGAAACCTGTAATGGGAGACACTCCAAATCAAGTAGTAACAGATGATAACGGACAAGCTGTATTAAAAGATCTTCCGCTAGGACGTTATGAGGTGAAAGAAGTGGCAGGACCTCCACATGTTAATCTAAATCCCAATACGTATACAGTGGATATCCCATTAACGAATAAAGAGGGTAAGGTGCTAAACTATGATGTTCACATGTATCCCAAAAATGAGATTAAACGTGGTGCAGTGGATTTAATAAAAACTGGTGTAAATGAAAAAGCATTAGCAGGTGCAGTATTCTCTTTATTTAAAAAAGATGGTACAGAAGTGAAAAAAGAGTTAGTAACAGATGCTAATGGTCATATTCGCGTGCAAGGATTGGAGTATGGTGAATACTATTTCCAAGAAACAAAAGCTCCGAAAGGCTACGTAATAGATCCAACTAAACGTGAGTTTTTTGTTAAGAACTCCGGAACAATTAATGAAGATGGAACTATTACTTCTGGTACAGTAGTTAAAATAGAAGTGAAAAACAATGAAGAACCAACAATTGATAAAAAAATTAACGGAAAATTGGAAGCGTTACCAATAAACCCTTTAACTAATTATAATTATGATATTAAAACATTAATTCCAGAAGACATTAAGGAATACAAAAAATATGTGGTAACAGATACTTTGGATAATCGTTTAGTGATTCAAGGAAAGCCAATCGTGAAAATTGATGGAGCAGAAGTAAATGCAAACGTTGTTGAGGTAGCTATAGAAGGTCAAAAAGTAACAGCTACAGTAAAAGATTTCACAAAATTAGATGGTAAAAAAGAATTTCATTTGCAAATTAAATCCCAAGTAAAAGAAGGAGTACCATCTGGTTCGGAAATTTTAAATACAGCAAAAATACATTTTACAAATAAAAATGATGTAATTGGAGAAAAGGAATCTAAACCTGTAGTTGTTATTCCGACAACTGGAATAATTGAGTTAACAAAAATTGATAGTGCTAATAAGAATAAATTAAAAGGTGCAGAGTTTGTACTTAAAGATAATAATGGAAAAATAGTTGTCGTAGCAGGAAAAGAAGTAACAGGTGTATCAGATGAAAATGGTGTTATTAAATGGTCTAACATTCCATATGGAGACTATCAAATTTTTGAAACGAAAGCACCAACATATACAAAAGAAGATGGTACAAAAGCATCTTATCAATTATTAAAAGACCCCATTGATGTAAAGATTAGTGAAAATAATCAAACGGTTAAATTGACGATTGAAAATAATAAAAGTGGATGGATTCTTCCGGTAACGGGTGGCATAGGAACGACTCTTTTTACTGTAATAGGCCTTACGTTAATGCTTACAGCGGCATTTGTTTTCTTTAGAAAAAAGTTTGCTAGAAATTAAGATTTTAGGAACATGTAACTATGGGAAAAGGGGAGAAGCAAAATGCTTCCCTCTTTTCGATATTTAAGCATATACAGAGGTGGAAATATGAAACGAAATCTTGTTTTGGGGGGTATTTTTTTATTTGGATTAGGTATTTTTTTATATCCTACTATTAGTAATTGGTTGGCGACTCGTGCACATTATTCTGAGATTAGCTCTTACGATAAGAAGATTAAAGCATTACAAAAGAAAGAAGTCGAACGTAGGGAAAAAGAAGCAGCCGAATATAATAAACAAGTTCAAACTTCTGCGAAAACATTTACAGATCCATTTTCTGAAAAAAAAAGTAATCATCAAGCGTATGCTGATGTGTTAAATTTAGGAGATGTAATGGGGTATATTGAAATATCGAAAATTAATATAAAACTGCCAATCTATCAAGGGACCTCTGAGGAAGTATTGGGTCGCGGGATAGGTCATTTAGATTTTTCTTCGCTCCCGGTAGGTGGAGAAAGTACGCATACTATTTTAACAGGGCATCGTGGTTTACCATCAGCAAAATTATTTACAGATTTAGATAAGTTGAGCAAAGGAGATCTTTTTTATATTCATTCTTTAGACAAAGTTCTTGCTTATAAAGTAGATCAAATTAAAGTAGTGTTACCACATGAAACGGACGATCTACAAATTGTAGAAAATAAAGATTATACAACTTTAATTACGTGTACGCCTTATGGAGTAAACACCAATAGATTGCTAGTTCGAGGTGAGCGCGTGGAGTTAAACGAGAAAGAAAAACAAAAAGTGAGTACAGAGATATTTATATTTAATAAGTGGACTGTAATAGTTACAATCCTATTGTTATGTGTGCTTCTAGTCGTAATTTATAAGAAAAAGTTAACTCGATAGAATGTATTTATCCTGCATTAATGGGAAGTGGGACCGGAAATTCAAAGATAAGTAAAGACGGTATATAGGGGATGAAGTAAATCATCATTAATAAAAATTCATTTTATTCGATTATAAAAAAAATACGGTAAAGGTGGGAACAAAGGAATTGAGGCTACGATTAAAGCTGGTAAGTATTCATTTTATTGTTTTGTTAATGTTAAGTGTAAGTTTTGTCGTATATGTACCAAAAGAAGCATATGGATCCACGACTACCTTAGAAGGTCTAGGAGATATATCGCGTTATAATGCTGTTGTCTTTGGTAACCATAAAGCAATAGGTGGCGACATTGAAGGAGCAATTGCAGTTCAAGGTGATATGGATGCATCGGGGTATACGATTGTAGGTGCAGCAGCAGGAACATCTAATATAGTAGGTGAAAAATGGGTTGATGAGGGATATCCGTCCTTGTTATTGTCTGGAAAACTAAAAAAATCAAGAGAAGAATCTTTTATCATTCAAAACGGAATAGTCGTAATGACAAAAGAGAGTGATCCAGATCGCATCATACAATCCTCTTATGATCGTATCGTTTATAAAGAAAAACTAGAAATTGACGCGAAATTTAATGAATTTCGCAATATAGTGAACCAAGTCAGTAAAAATGCAGGTCAATATAAAACGAATACCCCAATTCCAAATATGAGTCATGGAATCGGAAAAGATATAAACAATCCTAATATTTATGTTTCATCAGAATTGACAGGGAAAATTAATTTAGATATAAGAGATGTATTTTTGCCCAATGCTAAGGACAAAGATTTTATTGTAATGTATTCAGATGCAATAGAGGTTACATTTAAAAATGGGTCTATTCTATATGACACGAACAATATTGGAAAGGCTACAGATATAGTTCCTACATCACAACCATATTCGCCTAATTCCCCGTTTACTGAGCTATATGGGAAAATGATTTGGGTTTTTCCAAATGCGAAAAAAATTACAACAGAGGGATATGGTGTAGTTGGGAGTGTGTTTGCTCCCAATGCTGTATTAGAAACAAAAGGCGGTTCGATTAATGGACAAGCATTTGTTGGTGCGGTACAACAAACTGGTGGATTTGAGTTTCACAATTTCAAATTTAACTGGAAACATTGGAACAAGCCTAGTACAGGAAAAGTAAAAATAAAAAAGGTTGATAGTAATAATGATAATAAAAAATTGGTGGGAGCAAAGTTTAAAATTGAAGATTTAAATGGGAAAATAGTTGGAGAACTAGTAACAAATGAAGAAGGAGAAGCGATATCAAAAGACTTACCAATAGGAAACTATACTTTAGTGGAAAAAGAAGCACCTAAAGGTTACGAATTATCAAAAGGTAAAATAGCTGTAAAAGTAGAGAAAGATGCAGAAGTAGAAATTAAAATAGGAAATAAGAAATTGCCAGATCCAATGGGAAAAATGAAGCTTGTGAAAGTAGACATAAGTGATAAAAATAAAAAGCTAGCAGGAGCAAAGTTTAAAATTGAAGATTTAAATGGGAAAATAGTTGGAGAACTAGTAACAAATGAAGAAGGAGAAGTAATATCAAAAGACTTACCAATAGGAAACTATACCTTAGTGGAAGTAGAAGCACCTAAAGGTTACGAATTATTAAAAGATAAAATAACTGTAAAAATAGAAAAAGATGCAGTAGCAGAAATTAAAATAGGAAATAAGAAATTGCCAGATCCAATGGGGAAAATGAAGTTAGTGAAAGTAGATACGGGAGATAAAAATAAAAAGCTAGCAGGGGCAAAGTTTCATATAGAAGATTCAAATAAAAAAGTAGTTGGAGAACTAGTAACAAATGAAGAAGGAGAAGTAATATCAAAAAACTTACCAATAGGAAACTATACCGTAGTGGAAATAGAGGCACCTAAAGGCTATGAATTATTAAAAGATAAAATAGCTGTAAAAATAGAAAAAGATACAGTAGTAGAAATTAAAATAGAAAATAAGAAATTGCCAGATCCGACTGGGCAATTTGAAATTGAAAAAGTTGATGATAAGGATAGTGAATTAAAGCTAAAAGGCGCTGTATTTCAAGTGTTAGATAAAGAAGGGAAAGAAGTTAGTAGATTAATAACGAATGAAAAAGGAAAGGTAATTTCCAACCAATTAGCAATTGGAAAGTATACGATTAAAGAAATAAAAGCACCGAACGGATACATGTTACTTAGAGATCCAATAGAAATAGAAATTACAGAAGCAGTAAAGACACAAAAAATAACAGTGAAAAATGCGAAGAATAATTGGGTAATTCCTAATACTGGTGGGAGCGGAACAACAATTTTTTACGTAATTGGTATTATGCTAATGTTTGGTGTGCTATATTTCTGTAAGAAAAATCGTATATTATGAACTAATTTTATAGAGTTAGACAGATTGTTGCGTTAGAGAGTTTTTAGGGCATGAGTTCGGTATTGTACTGGACTCATGTTACTACATTTGTTGAAGGAGGAAGGATAATAGTAAACATAGAATATATTAATGAATTAAAATGTTTAAGAGGTGAACATGGTGGCAATAAAACAAGACAAAATTAAAGTAGTTGTCGGAGCTGGAGTGTTTAATAATAATCCAGGCTGGATTCAAACGCAAGAAGATGAACTTAACTTACTAGATAAAGCTACGTGGGAAGAAAGATTTGAATACAACTCTATTTCAGCTATTTTAGCTGAGCATGTATGGGAACACCTTACTTTTGAAGAAGGTGTAAGAGCAGCTGAAATCTATTATGAATTTTTAAAACCATCTGGTCATATTCGGTGCGGAGTCCCTGATGCATTCTTTCAGGATGAGGTATATCAAAATATAGTTCAAATAGGGGGACCCGGTCCGAAAGATCATCCAGCAGCAAGTCATAAAATCGTTCATAATTATAAAACATTAACGAAAATGTTTGAAACTGCTGGATTCGAGGTAGTTTTACTTGAATATTGTGATGAAAATGGTCAGTTTTATTACAACGAATGGGATGCAAACGACGGTGTTATTTTCCGTTCGAAAAGGTATGATTCTAGAAATAAAGGCGATAAACTTGGTTTTCCATCGCTAATTGTCGATGCGATTAAGCGCTAATCATTCAACCAAAAAAGGAGTTAATCCTATGATTTCATAAGTCGCAAATGCGGCTTTTTTATTTGTACGTAAATCTATATTTAATTTTCAATACTATATAACTCGATTTAGAAAATATTTAAGTTTTTCTCAGCGTCATTCACTTTAAATTAACACTTCGTTGACATAAATATTTATTTTATATTTATATTCGTGTAAAATGAAATGAGAACATATATTCTGTATAAGGAGGCAATCAAAATGATAGCTGAAATTGGGAAACTAAATGATGGATATATTGTGAAATTTGAACGCCAATTTCCATATACGGCAGAAGAAGTTTGGTCTGTATTAACAGAAAACAGTAAGCTGAAAAAATGGATGTCCAATTTACAGATTGAAAGCCTTAAAACGGGTGGAATAATAAAGTTCGACATGATGAACGGTTCATTCATAAACATTGATATTTTAGAGTGTCAAGTAAACTCAGTACTTGAATTTACTTGGGATAAAGATCGTGTCCGATTTGAAATACATAAAGAGGAAAATGGTACTCTTTTATTCCTTAAAGAGTACATTCATGAATTAACAGATCATACACCGAGAGATATAGCTGGTTGGCATATTTGTTTAAATCTTTTTTCTTACGTTTTAGAAGGAGAAGAGAAAGAATTTTCTAAAGATGAATGGCAACAGTGGTTTGAAATATACAAGGATAAGATTCATGAAGTGAGAGAATAATTGCATAATAGGTAATATTCATTATGTAATTATTATATTGCAAATATGTTTTTAATGAGAAATAAGAATAGAGGTTCATATGAAGGTAAATCAATTGATTGCTAGTCGCGATCGAATCAATTAGTGAATTTTTATAACCTAAAGAAGGAAGAGGATATAAAAGTAAATAAAGAAATATAATTCAAACGTTATAAACAGTTGACTCTCACACAATGTCATTGTTTAAGATAAAGTTGAGCTTCAAAGTAGATGTAACTTATAGGAGGAAATCATGTTTAAAATAGGGGATTTTTCAAAACTATCTTCCATTAGTATACGAATGTTGAGACACTACGATAAAGTGGAATTACTACAACCAGTAAAAGTCGATGAGCAGAGTGGATATCGATTTTATTCAGCAGACCAATTAAAAAAAGTAAATCAAATTCAAACGTTAAAAGCTATGGGGTTTAATATTGCTACCATCAAAGAAATAATAGAATGCGATAATATAGATACCATAAAAGAGCAATTTTTAAATCGTAGTGCTCAAATTAAAGAAGACATGAATAACCTCCAAAAACAATTACGTCTCCTCGAAGACTCAATGAAAACGATGAGAGAGGATGTTGTTGAGATGAATTATCATGTTTCAATAAAAGAAATTCCAGAAAGAACTGTAGCTAGTGTTAGAAAGATTATTCCATCGTATAATTGCGAAGGTGATTTATGGAGTGTATTAATGCAAGAAATTCAAATGAAAAATATTAGTATTGCCCAACCGAGTTATAGTATTGCGGTTTTCCATGATCGTGAATACAAAGAAAATGATGTAGATATAGAAATACAGCTAAGTATTCTAGGTAAGCACGAAAATACAAAAGACGTTACATTTAAAAATATGGAATCGACTAATGTAGCTTCTATAACAGTTAATGGAAGTTATGAACAGATGACAGCTGTAAATGAGGCTGCGGCAAAATGGATTGAGACAGAGGGTTACAAATTAGCAGGCCCGATGTTTAATATTTATCATGTGAGCCCAGCGATGGAATCCGATCCTAATAAGTGGGTTACAGAAGTTTGTTATCCAGTTAAATGAAGATAAAGAAAAAAGGCATTATTTATATGCCTTTTTTCTTTATAAACTTATCCATAAATATCAAGATAAATTACTTCTTGATTTGATTCGTCAACTACTAGCACAATTTTATTTGCAAATGTACAAAATGAGCGGATTATAATGGATTCCTTTAATGAATCTTCTAAAAACCAACCTGTTGGTAATAAAGAAATGCAACCATTTTTTTGGAAATTTCAGCAATGTTTACATTAGCAACAAAAGCCACCGTAATAAGGGGCTTTTGTCTTAAATAATTTAATGATATGTGTACCCTCCATCTGGAAATAATACATTACCCGTAGTAAAACTATTTTGCATTAAATATAGAACAGTATGTGCAATTTCATTATTATGGCCAGGCCTTTTTACAAGAGAAAGAGATTTATAAGATTCATAAGCAGCTAGTCTATTTTCGTTTTGTTCATTCTCTCTTTGTATCGTTCCAGGAGAAACAACATTAACTCTTATAGGAGCTAATTCAACAGCTAAAGCTTTCCCTAAGCTTTCAATAGCCCCATTACAAGCTCCGTAAGCAGGCGCACCTTTAATTGGTCTTTGACTAAAGGCACCGGACATTAACACGATCGATCCAGAGTTTGAAAGAAAAGGGATGGCATATTTTACGGCATAATATTGAGGCCAAAACTTTCCGATGAAGCTACTTTCAGCAATTTCCTCTGTAGAGGTAATTGGTCCAAGTGTGTAAGAGGCTCCGGGTGTGAATAAATGATCAAAGTTCCCAACTGTCTTGAAAAAATTTTGTAATTGCTCTTTATTTTGATTATCCAATACGTAAGTGTGGAGATGATTGCTATTTATTAATTTTTTAGCAATCTTTAATTTTTCTTCCGAACGCCCTGCAATAATAACATGTGCACCTTGTTTAATTGCTTGTGTTGCCGTTGCTAATCCAATACCAGAACTCCCGCCAATGATAACAATACGCTTATCTTTTAATGTAGTAATAGACATATTTTAGCCACTCCTTTAATAAAAAACTTTAGAATATAACTTATACTTTTATTATTCGCTAAAAGGGATCAAGTGAGAAGTACGCACTTTGTATGTACATAGTCGCAAATTTCGTACTAATCGCTATTTACGCGGATAAGTAATAAGAAAAATTGCTAAATATGGTTTATCCCGCATTAACGGGCAGTAAAACTCTCACCTCAAAGTTAGGAAAATGCGAGGAAGTTAGGTGAGAGATCAACTGCCCGTAAACGCCCGATTGGTTCAACTAATAATCAGTGGGGGATGAATAAAACCCCCACTGATTAAAGTTTCACTTTATGATATCAGTGGAGAGGTGAGAAAAATGGATTTACAAGAACCGAAGTTAAAAGGGGTAATAGCGACATTACAAATAATCGGTGGGAAATGGAAGCCACTCATTTTGTTTATTTTGCTAACAGATGGGACGAAACGTTTTGGTGAATTAAAGAAATTAATACCAGATATATCTCAAGGAACGTTAGCAAAGCAATTACGTGAATTAGAGCAAGATCAACTAATAAAACGCGAAATTTATCAAGAAATACCACCTAAAGTAGAATATAGCTTAACTGAACATGGAAA
>NZ_JBNLYC010000155.1:0-9218 GCF_050172015.1 Bacillus sp. GMa5/1
AAATAGAATGTATGTATTGTATAAATTTGATATTCTGTTAATAATTAAGAAAATTAAAAAAGTTGATGATGTCTTATTAGGGTGTTATACTGACAGTGATAATTTTATAGTTTGCTAGGAGAGCTGGTGTTGCCAGCTGAGAGTAGGCCGTAAGCCTTTGATCCTTTTTATTACCTGATCTAGATTATGCTAGCGTAGGGAAGCAATTCGGACACTAACAATGAGTCCCCGTTTCTTTGCGTATAGAAACGGGGCTTTTTTATTTAAAAATTTCATATTGAAACCACTAGGGGTGCTTGATTTGCTGAGAGAGGAATAATCCTTAACCCTTACAACACCTGATCTAGGTAATACTAGCGAAGGGAAGTGGAACATCGAATAAATGTATAACTTTATTTGCTGTAACCACTTCTTATATATAGAAGTGGTTTTTTATTTAGATACATATATTGAAAGGGGATAGAGAAATGAAATTTTGCGATAGATTATTAGAAACTGTGCAACCGGTTTGGGAGATGAGTCATAATCATCCGTTTGTAGTGGGTATGGGAGATGGCACGTTAGAAAAAGATAAATTCCAGTATTATATTATTCAAGATTATTTATATCTGCTAGATTATGCAAAGTTATATGCGATTGGTGTTGTAAAAGCAACGAATCCACAAGTAATGGGAAAGTTCGCTGAACAAATTGATGGAATATTAAATGGCGAAATGACAATCCATAAACAATATGCAAAAAGACTTGGAATTTCTATAGAGGAGATAGAGTCTGCGAAACCATCTGCTAAAAATTTAGCTTATACAAATTACATGATGTCTGTATCTCAAAATGGCACACTTGCGGAATTAATAGCAGCGCTTCTTCCATGTATGTGGAGCTATTGGGAAATTGGAAAGCGTTTAAATGATATTCCTGGAGCAAGAGATCATGAGTTTTTTGGTGAGTGGATTCAAGGATATAGTTCGGAAGAATACGGTAATCTGTGTATTTGGTTAATAGATTTATTAAATGAAATGGCAGTGGGAAAGTCTGAGACAGAACTAGAAAGATTAGAGGAGATTTTCTTATATTCCAGTCGATTTGAATATTTATTCTGGGATATGTCCTATCGTAAGGAGATGTGGGGATTTGAGGAGCAAGAACATACTACAGTTTCATAATGTTTCTTTTCATTACGATGAGAAACCAATCATCCATGAATTAAATGCTTCTATACATGAGAAAGAGTTTGTCAGTATTATCGGACCGAGTGGATGTGGGAAAAGTACTTTATTTCGCCTTATTACAGGTCTAGAAAAGGTAAGTACTGGACAGATAGAACTGACAGAAACAAAGCACCATCCTGTAGGATATATGCCGCAAAAAGATATGCTTTTGCCGTGGAGAACAATTATTGAGAATGCTGCCCTGCCGCTAGAGTGCCAAGGTGTACAGAAGAAAGAAGCACAAGTAAAGGCAAAGGAACTGTTACATAAATTTGGTTTGCAAGGGTATGAGAAAAAATATCCGAAAGATTTATCTGGTGGTATGAGACAACGTGTATCTTTTATTCGAACTTTATTAACAGGCGGGGAAATATTGCTGTTAGATGAACCATTTAGTGCGTTGGATGCTTTAACGAAGACCTCTTTGCAAGAATGGTTGTTTGAACAATGGCAAGAGTGGAAAAAAACAATTTTATTCATTACTCATGATGTTGAAGAAGCGTTATTTCTTTCAAACCGAGTTTTAGTAGTGGAACAGCAGCCGATAACGACTTTGACTGAGCGGACTGTACCGCTTGATCATAACAGAACACGAAAAGATTTATATAAACCGGAAGTATTGGCGCTGAAAGATGAGCTTCTTAGTATGTTACAAAGGCAGGTACTTGTGTGATGAACCGATTGAAAGAATTAGTTCCTGCTATTACACTTTCTAGTATTTTACTAGCTGTGTGGGAAATAGGAGCAAGAATTGTAGATGAGATGTACATTTTACCGTCACCTTCTGCGATTGTAATGAAGATATGGAAACTAAAAGACATATTATTTACAGTTCATTTACCTGCAACGTTATACGTCGTTTTAATAGGTGTTGTTATCTCTATCGTATTAGGTGTAGGGCTGGCGATGTTAATGAATGCGAGTACATGGATGGAGAGAGCATTTTATCCATTATTAGTTGCTTCACAAACGATTCCGATTACTGCGCTTGCTCCGCTATTTGTTTTATGGTTTGGATACACAATTTGGAGTAAGGTTGTTGTCACAGTTTTAATTACGTTTTTCCCAATTGCGGTCAATACGTATGATGGACTGCGTAGTACGAAAAAAGAATGGGAGGAGCTCTTAGTTACATATGGAGCAACAAAAAGAGATATTTTTCTTAAATTAAAGTTGCCGTCTGCTCTTCCTTATTTTTTCTCAGCTTTAAAAATTGCAGTTCCGCTTAGTGTTATCGGAGCAGCAATTGGAGAATGGCTCGGTGCACAAGCTGGGCTTGGATATTTCAGTAAGAGAATGATGACGCAGTTAGATGGAGCTGGCGTATTTGCACCTATTGTATTGTTATCATTATTAGCTATTTTCTTCGTCGTAATTATTTCCATATTAGAAAAGAAATTCATTAGTTGGAGGAAGTATTCATGAAATTTTTAAAGCGTATCTTTGTGTTTACATTATTAATTGCAATAATTGCAGGATGTTCGAGTAATTCAGCATCAGACAAAAGTAAAAAAGAGAAAGAAATAACAGTCATGTTAGATTGGTATCCAAATGCGGTACATAGCTTTATCTATGCAGCAATTGAAAAAGGATACTTTAAAGAAGAAGGTGTAAAGGTAAATATTAAATTCCCTTCTAATCCGACTGATCCATTAACGCTGGCAGCAGCAGGGAAGGTAACAGTTGGCTTGTATTATCAGCCAGATGTTGTTATGGCGAGAGCGAATGAGCAAATTCCAGTGAAATCAATTGGAGCTGTCGTACGTTCACCATTAAATCATGTTGTATCACTGAAATCAGCGGGCATTCAATCACCGAAAGATTTAGAAGGAAAAACAGTAGGATACTCTGGAACACCTTTAAGTGAGATGTATTTAAAAACGATGGTAAAAGAAGCTGGTGGTAATCCTGATACAGTGAAAGTAGTTGATGTTGGATTTGATTTAGTACCAGCATTAATTACGAAGAAAGTAGATGCGGTAACAGGGGCATACATTAACCATGAAGTACCTGTTATGCGTCATGAAGGCCATGAACCAGCGTACTTTAATCCAGCTGATTACGGAGTACCAAACTACCATGAGCTTGTGTTTGTAACAGGTGATAAAACGTTGAAAAAAGATAAAGAAGCGTTGCAAGCTTTCTTACGTGGTACGAAAAAGGGCTATGATTTCATGAAGAAAAACCCAGATGAAGCATTGAATATTTTATTAAATCATCAAGAAAAAGAAAACTTCCCACTTGTGCCAGAAGTTGAAAAGGAAAGTATGAAAATTTTATTAGAGAAGATGGAAACGAAAGATGAGCCATTCTTATCAGATTCAAAAGCATCTTGGGAGAAACAAAATAAGTGGCTGAAGGACAAAGGAATGACGAAAGAAACCGTCCCAGCCGATGAACTATTCGAAAATATTTTAAAGTAGGCGAATGAATATGAAAAATGAGCTCCACGTAATCTCAAATGGCCATATGCCATTCGAAGAGTTAGTGAATGTAGCGATGCAAATTGAGAGTGAGATTGATTATTTGCATATTCGTGAGCGTGAGAAGAGTACGAAGGAATTATATGAAGGTGTGGAAAGTCTATTAATGGAGGGCTTTCCGGCTTCTAAAATTGTCATAAACGATCGAATTGATATTGCAATTTTATTAAATATACCTCGTGTTCAACTAGGATATCGAAGTACAGATGTAAAGTCAGTGAAAGAAAAGTTTTCGTATTTGCATGTCGGTTATTCTGTGCATTCGCTAGATGAAGCAATAGTAGCTTTTAAAAATGGAGCGGATTCACTCGTTTATGGCCATGTATTTCCGACAGATTGTAAAAAAGGTGTGCCAGCGAGAGGGCTTGAAGAAATTTCAGACATTGCAAGGTGTTTATCTATACCGATTACAGCAATTGGAGGAATTACCCCAGAAAACACAGTGGATGTTCTTACTAACGGTGTAAGTGGTATAGCAGTTATGTCTGGAATTGTAAGTAGTAGTAACCCGTATAGCAAAGCGAAATCTTATAAGGAATCAATAAGAAAGTGGGCGGAAAAACATGTGTGAGAAGTATGATGTAGCGATTATTGGTGGTGGTGTAATTGGCAGTTCAGTTGCACATTTTCTAGCAGAAAGAGGACATAAAGTAGCGATTGTGGAGAAGCGAAGTATTGCATCGGAAGCTTCCAAAGCAGCTGCTGGTTTACTTGGTGTTCAGGCAGAATGGGATGCGTATGATCCGCTATTTGAACTTGCTAGAGAAAGCCGAGCTATATTTCCACAACTTGCAGCAGTTTTACGTGAAAAGACGGGTATTGATATTGGATATGAAGAAAAAGGAATTTATCGTATTGCTCAAAATGAAGATGAGAAGGAAAGAATTCTTCACATTATGGATTGGCAGCAGAAAACAGGTGAAGATTCTTATTTTCTAACGGGAGACCATGTGCGGGAAAAAGAGCCATATCTATCCGAATCTATTATAGGAGCAGTATATTATCCGAAAGACGGTCATGTTATTGCACCAGAGCTTACGAAAGCATTCGCACATTCTGCGGCAATTTCCGGTGCTGATATATATGAACAGGCAGAAGTATTTGATATCCGTATTGAAAATAATAAAGTGACTGGAGTTATTACAAGTGAAGGTATTGTCACATGTGAGAAAGTCGTTATTGCAGGAGGTTCATGGAGCACGAAGTTACTAGGTTATTTTCACCGTGATTGGGGTACATATCCAGTTAAAGGAGAAGTGGTTGCGGTAAGAAGTAGAAAAAAACTTTTAAAAGCACCTATTTTTCAAGAAAGATTTTACATTACTCCAAAGCGCGGTGGACGTTACGTAATTGGGGCAACAATGAAGCCACATACGTTCAATAAAACTGTGCAGCCAGAAAGTATAACTTCTATATTAGAGCGTGCTTATACAATATTGCCAGCTTTAAAAGAAGCAGAATGGGAAAGCACGTGGGCAGGATTACGACCACAATCGAATCATGAAGCTCCTTATATGGGAGAGCATGAAGAAATAAAAGGTTTATATGCTTGCACGGGCCATTATCGAAACGGTATTTTATTAAGTCCTATTTCTGGTCAATATATGGCTGATTTAATAGAAGGAAAGCAAGAGAATCATTTGCTAGATTCATTGCTTTCTAGAAGCGTTTAGAAAGGGGATGGAAGTTTGAATTTAAAAATTAATGGTAACCAAATTGAAGTGCCAGCGAGTGTAAAAACAGTAGCTGAGCTACTTACACATTTAGAGTTAGATAACAGAATTGTTGTAGTAGAGCGTAATAAAGATATTTTACAAAAAGATGATCATACAGATACATCTGTTTTTGATGGAGACCAAATTGAGATTGTAACTTTCGTAGGAGGCGGTTGATTATGTTAAACATTGGACCATTTTCATTTCATTCTAGATTTTTATTAGGAACAGGTAAATTCCCTGATTTTGACGTACAGCAAAAGGCAATTGACGTTTCTGAAGCTGAAATTTTAACGTTTGCAGTACGTCGTATGGATATCTTTGATGCAAAGCAACCTAATTTATTAGAGAAACTTGATGTGAAAAAATATACGTTATTACCAAATACAGCAGGAGCAAAAAACGCTGAAGAGGCTGTTCGTATTGCAAAATTAGCAAAAGCCTCTGGGCTTTGTGACATGATAAAGGTAGAAGTTATTGGTGATGATAGAACGTTATTACCTGATCCGGTAGAAACGTTAAAGGCATCTGAAATGTTACTGGAAGAAGGATTTATCGTACTTCCGTATACATCTGATGATGTTGTATTAGCACGTAAATTACAAGAGCTTGGCGTGCATGCGATTATGCCAGGAGCATCTCCAATCGGATCAGGACTTGGTATTGTAAATCCATTAAATTTGAGCTTCATTATTGAACAAGCGACAGTACCAGTTATCGTTGATGCCGGTATTGGTAGCCCAGCTGATGCAGCATTTGCAATGGAATTAGGAGCAGATGGCGTGTTATTAAATACAGCTGTATCAGGAGCAAAAGATCCTATTAAAATGGCAAAAGCAATGAAATTAAGTATTGAAGCAGGCCGTTTAGGATTTGAAGCAGGTCGTATTGCACGTAAGCGTTGTGCAACTGCAAGTAGTCCTTTAGAAGGAATGAGCGTAGTTGAATAATCGATATTCTCGCCAAGAACTATTTTCTCCAATTGGAGAAGAAGGACAGCAAAAGATAAGAGAAAAGCATGTGCTTATTATCGGTGCAGGTGCATTAGGTAGTGCAAATGCAGAGATGTTTGTAAGAGCAGGTGTTGGCAAGATAACAATTGTTGACCGTGATTATGTAGATTGGAGTAATTTACAAAGACAACAATTGTATGCAGAGAGCGACGTAAAGAATAATCTTCCAAAAGCTATAGCGGCTAAAAAACGTTTAGAAGAGATTAATAGTGATGTAACAATAGAAGCTCTCGTTCAAGATGTAACAGCTGAAGAGCTAGAAGAACTTGTTACAAATGTTGATGTAATTATTGATGCGACTGATAATTTTGAAACACGCTTTATTGTGAATGATATAGCACAAAAATATTCTATTCCATGGATTTACGGTGCATGTGTAGGTAGTTACGGTCTTTCTTACACAATCCTTCCTAGTAAAACACCATGTTTATCATGTTTATTACAGTCGATTCCGCTTGGCGGGGCAACATGTGATACAGCGGGTATTATATCACCTGCTGTATCTCTTGTCGTTTCTCATCAAGTAACAGAAGCTCTTAAACTGTTAGTAGAAGATTACGAATCACTTCGAGATGGGCTTGTATCGTTTGATATGTGGAAGAATGAGTATTCATGTATGAATGTGCAAAAGCTTCGCCAGCATAATTGTCCTTCATGCGGAGAGAATGCATTATATCCGTATTTAAATAAAGAGAACACATCAAAAACAGCAGTTTTATGCGGGCGAAATACAGTTCAAATTAGACCACCTCATAAAGATGAAATAAATTTTGAACAATATAAAGAGTTGTTGGAAGGTCGTGTGAATGATTTAAATATAAATCCATATTTACTATCATTTTCTATTGAAGACAAGAGGTTAGTCGCCTTTAAAGATGGCCGTGTGCTCGTACATGGAACGAAAGATATAAGCGAAGCAAAAACGATTTATCATCGCTATTTTGGATAGAAAAGGATGAGTGGGATGAAAGTGAATAAAGCTTTAACAATTGCAGGGTCTGATAGCGGCGGCGGTGCTGGAATTCAGGCAGATTTAAAAACATTCCAAGAGCTTGGTGTATACGGAATGACGGCTATTACGGCGATTACTGCTCAAAACACGCTTGGCGTTCAAGGGGTATATCCTGTTCCGTTAGAAGGTATTACAGAACAGTTGAATTCAATTGGTACGGATTTAACACCAGATGCAGTGAAACTAGGAATGTTATTTAGTAGTGAAATAATTCAAATTGTTGCAGAACAAATTAAAAAGTTTGGCTGGAATAATATTGTGCTAGATCCCGTTATGATTGCAAAAGGCGGTGCATCATTATTACAGCAAGAAGCAGTTCAAGCATTAAAAGAATATTTATTACCAGTAGCAACTGTTATAACACCGAATGTCCCAGAAGCAGAAGTGTTAACTGGGATGGAGATTCATAATGTTGAAGATAGTAAGGAAGCTGCAAAAGTATTGCATGAATTAGGTGCTAAATATGTGCTTATGAAGGGCGGACATGCAGAATATCAAGGGAATGAAGTAATTGATTTCCTCTTTGATGGAGAAAAATTTATTGAGTTTAGAAGCGAGCGAATTCCTTCAAAGCAAACGCATGGAAGTGGGTGTACATTTGCTTCAGCGGTTACAGCAGGACTTGCGAAAGGATACTCAATTGAAGATGCTGTTCAAGAAGCAAAACGATTTATTAGTATAGCAATTGAAGAGCCATTGAATATTGGTAGTGGCCATGGGCCGACGAATCATTTTGCATATAAAGTGAATAGAATGCGTGCATAGGTAAGTGAAAAGCCAGTTTTATAACTGGCTTTTTTTCTGTTTACTTTTTCAAAATACAGGAGTAATATATCAGCCAGAATACATTTTTTTGTAAACGCTGAGTCCAATTATATGGAGCGGAGGAACCAATTTGTGCGTAGGCACTAGGGGTGAATCTTTCAAGTTTGAAAGTAGGGCTACTCTCAAAGTCCGAATCCGACAGCTAACTTCGTAAGCGTCTTGAGAGAGGACGGTGCCATGATGGATACATCACTTCATCGATCTGATTAGTATAGGAGAATATCAATCTATGTTTGATTTCTTTTATACTAAGGAGGATGAGGTACATGGAACTAACACTTATTTGTGTTGGAGAAGAAAGTAAGGTAGATAGTTTAAGAGATCTAGTATCATTTCAACATGAGTTAATTATTTTTACAGCAAATGAAGAGATAGAGGCTGAAGTTAGGAATTGTGGGTTTGATTGGACTTATAGCTGCAGTAAGGAGCAGGACTTTACTAGTATTTGTGAGTGTATTAAGAAGGTGATTTTACTAGGGGATGAGCTTCCAATCGTTAGTTTTTTCACAGAACACATTCGCTTTTCTTTTCAAGCACCTATTACTGTTGTTACAAGGAATAAACGATATCCAGCGAGGCTCTATGAAACAATTGGAGCTAAGTTTGTCGTGTTTACAAATTGTGATAATATTTCTTTTTTATTTTTTGAATAGGGCGGGGGAAGAAATGATGAAGGTACTATTACTTGGAGATATAGCAAATCGTTGGGCAGTATCGGTAGAGCGAGTTCAAGAATTGGTTCAGATCGATCCCCTTTTTCCAGGGCCGTATATTATATTACCATCAAAAGATGCTTTGTATTTAGAGGTGGATATTACCGAGTATGAGCAGCTACATGCAGAATTGACACAAGTTTATATTCGCGGGAGAAATTTACGTGCATTTTTACGAGGAGAATAAAGGTTGAATAAAAAGAGCGAATGCTGAGTGCAACAAGCTATGCACTTCATCTCATTCGCTCT
>NZ_JBNLYC010000156.1:0-9213 GCF_050172015.1 Bacillus sp. GMa5/1
TTTCTTTTAATCCCTTTTTTAATATTTAATTATCGAAAATACGGTTATTTAAATAAATGGCGCTCATTTATTTTATACTCATTATTACTTTACTTATTAAATGCCTATTTTCTTGTTATTTTGCCGTTGCCACAAACGTTTGATACTTGTAGCCTACAACCGGCTAATACACAACACATGCAACTCGCACCATTTTATTTCATACAAGAGATTAGTAGTCATACATCGGCAGTTTTAACGAAACCAGCTACTTATTTCTACTTATTAAAAGAGTCTGCGTTTTTACAAGTTGCCTTTAACGTTCTATTAACTGTTCCATTCGGTATTTACTTACGTTATTATTTCCGACGTAATTTCTTACAAACAATTTGCATTTCCTTTTTCCTTTCACTATTTTTCGAGCTAACACAAGTGACTGGATTATACGGTATATACAATTGTGCATACCGATTATTTGATATCGATGATTTGTTTTTAAATACATTAGGTGGCGTAATTGGTTTTATCATTGCACCAATATTTACGTACTTCCTTCCGAAGACAAACGAGTTAGATAGTCATATTGATTTGGAAACGAAACCAGTCGGATTCATTCGTCGCCTTATCGCGATGCAAATTGATTGGATTTTCTTATCTATCGTCGTACCTGTCGTTAAAAACAAAGGAAATTCTTTCTTCGTTTCTAATATGCAATCTTACACCAATATGTATGAACTCATTTTCATTACGTGTTCAATCCTTATTTACTTTATTATTATTCCATACTTTACTAACGGAAAAACAATTGGGAAAGCATTGCTTCGCATTCACGTGAAAGGAAAATCAAATCGTATTACATTAAAAGAACTATTTATTCGCTACGGTATATTTTATTTTGCGTTAGGCGGAATCAATTATATTCTTTCTAGTAGCTCTATTTTAAATCACACAGAGCCTTTAGTATTACTCGTTACATTGTTATTCTTATTCATCATTAACGGCCTATTTATTATTCATGTTTTACTACATGTATTTAGCCGGGATAAACTACTATTTTATGAACATATTAGTCATACAAGAAATGCAATTACACTAAAAAAAGGTGACAAATAATTATTTGTCACCTTTTTCATATACATAATGTGAAACTTTAATTAGCCCTCACCTAACTTCTTTGCTTCCACTGAATTTTGAGGTAGGGGTCTTACTGCCTGACAAATAGCGGGATAAATAACTTCTCCGCATAAGGATTAAAAAACATTCCAAGTTCATCTAGAGATTTCCTCACCTGTAAAAACGAATGAAACTCTGGATATATATATTGTAATTGTTCATACGATAATGTATGCATTTTCCCCCAATGTGGACGCCCTTCATACTTCAGAAAAATCTTTTCCACTTCGCCAAAGTAAGCAGCATATTTCATACCTTTATACATATGAACAGCGATATATGCTGAATCTCTTCCATAGGCCGGACTAAGCCATATATCATCCCCTTTCACATAGCGGCATTCGATTGGGAAGTGCACCTTATACTTTTTCTTTTCAATAAGATTTGAGATTTCTTCTACAACCGTCCTCATATACTTTGAAGGAATGCTATACTCCATTTCATAAAATGGCACCGTACGTGATGTAGCAAATACTTCATAGCTCGGGCCAATTATTTTTGTGTTTGGTACAGCTTTAGCTGATAACCGACTCACGCCTTTACTTATAGAAGGAAACCATTTACATCCTTTAGATAGTAAAGAGAACATCCTATTTTCAAGTAACTCCACCTTTAGTTTATGCCATTTCAAATCACTGCCTTTATTCGTTGTTTCGTTCGTAAGTTTCACTTGTACTTCATCAGAATAAGGAAAAACGAAAAATTCAAAATGACGATGCTTCTTATATTCTTCTAGTTTGTTCATTACAGTGGATAATGACTGTTTTTCACTTTCATAAACGAGTGAATACGCTGGAATAACCTTCAATTTTATCTTTACAATGATACCTAACATTCCAAGTGACAACTGAAACGCTCTCCAATATTCTACGTTCTCAGCTTCCGAACAAACTATACTCTCACCATTAGATAGAACTGCCGTAATCTCTATAACTTGTGTTGATAAACTCCCAAAGGTAATACCCGTTCCATGAGTCCCCGTACTAATCGCTCCTGCAATAGATTGCGAATCAATATCCCCTAAATTTTCTTGCGCATAACCTTTTTCCTCAAGTAACTTCCCTAAATCATATAACTTTGTTCCTGCCCATACTTCAGCAACCATCTTCTCTGCATCAATATTCACAATACCCTTCAATTCATCTAAAGAAACTAAAACTTCTTCCGTTTGCACAAGGGGGGTAAACGAGTGTCCTGAACCGACAACACGAATTTTCTTTCCCTTTTTTCGCGCAAGCCCCACAACTTCTACTACATCTTGTATACTTTCTGGATACATCGTATAATGCGGCGTTCCTTCTACATTCCCTGTCCAATTTCTCCACTTTTGTCCCTTTATAGAAAGCATTGGCCATCCCCCCGATATGTTGAATACTCCCCGACAATCTCTCCTTTTTTAACACGATACAAAAAAGGAAAGCGTTCACATAATTCACCAGCCTTACTATGACGAAACAAAATGGTCTCTCCTATATCCACTCGTTCCTCGCCGTTATAAAAAATTGGCGTTTGTACCTCGCCAGCACCTTCTAAAGCTAATAATTTTGCACCCTTCGGTCTCCAAACTTCAGGCTCTTTATCTTTTCCAACTGCTCCTGAAGCAATATATCCACCACCTAGGCAAGTGTAAATAAACGGGACTGGTTTACGCACAACTGGTAAGGCAAATCCGACCGCTGGATGAAATTTCACCTCTTTATAATAATCAAACAGCTTCGGAGAATAAAAAGCAGAACCTATTGTAATCTCTGAAACTGAATTATCTTTCTCGGTTGTTTTTATGCTTCCTGTTCCGCCTCCATTTACAAACCTTAGCTCAATACCAATGTTTTGTATTGCTTTTACAATATGTTCTCTTCTTTCTTTAACTTCTAGCACTGATTTCTGCTTTAAATACGAAATCACTTTACTTTTCAACCATTGATTCGGTATATAATCGCCCACCCCGGCAATTTGAGCTTCATATCCCATTACACCATCTAACATTAAATATGATGACCTTCTCACCTTTTCTACTACTTTCAACGCATCCTGCACATTTTTTACTGGGGACCTTTGTACACCAAAATGAAATTGAAAGAAGCGACTACTCATATCAATATCCAAACAAACACGAAAACATCCTTTAGATTGCTCAGCAATGTTTTCTAAATACACAATATGCTCTTCACAATCCACCATACAAGTTATAATGAAACCTTTCTTTGTTAACAAACTAATTTCATACAGAGCTCTTTCATCGTAAGCAGGATATCCAAGCAATAAATCATTAAATCCTTGTTCTATTAAAAATAAAATCTCTCTAGGTGAAAAGCACATAATACCTTGAAATCGATCATTTGCAGCTAGTATCTTTTGCATAATCGGAACAGAGCGTAACGATTTACTCGCTATACGAATCTTTTTATTTCCACTTAACTCTATAATCGATTGAATATTTCTATCTAAAGCCACTTCATCCAAAAATGCACACGGTAATGGAACTTCTTTAAAAATTCCTCGATCCACATTTTTCTCTCCTCTTCTCAATATGTCTTATACATATTGGAAAGAAAGTGTGATTTTCCTGTTTGCAAATAAAAAAAGTTTCTTCTTTACGAAGAAACTTTTTGAAACTACTTCATAGAAATAGTCGCCTCTACTGGATAATGATCAGAGTAATCATTATACGTATATTTTTGGAACCATGATGTAACAGTCCATTGTGGAGATTGCGGCTGTAACACCTTATTCTCTATATACGATGGGTTCGCATGGTCTTTACTTGCAATAATATAATCTAAATACTCAGCAGGACTATCAGGGAAATTATATTTTGCAATACTGTTTGTCGTTGCGTCCCAAGTTGCTGTATGTCCAGTATAAGATGGTACAGAAGCGTTCAATGTTTTAAACATAGATGCATACTCTGAGTCATTCTTGTTCTCTGCATTTATTTTATTTACGTTCATATCACCACCAATTAACACATACTCATTATTTGGTATATTTTTATTTTTAATAAAGTCTTGAATTTCTTTTAATTGGTCTGTACGTACAGATGCAGGTGAAGTTTTTCCGCACATACTATCTTCCGCTTGCAAATGCGTACCAATTACATGAACAAAGCGATCATTTTTCTTAATTTTCGTGTATACAAATCCTTTATTCGATAAATTATCTGGCCCGCATCCTTTTGCAAATACATATTGAATCTTTTCAGCGATTGGCCATTTGCTCACAATCGCAACGCCACCATCTTCAGGAGTTGAAGATGAATAGTTTCCTAACGTTTTATCCCATTCACTTCCACTACTACGACCTAATACTGCTGTTTGATTTGGATATTCTTTCTTCAAATTCCCTAATAAACGATCTGATGCGCTATTATCAAACACTTCATTTAATATAACTACGTCTTGATTCTTTATATAATCTGCCGCCCCGATTAAATCAGCACGCTCAGTTTGTCCCCAGTTCGGATATAAGTTTGTTGATAGCATATATACATTATGCGTCATCACTTTTAATGTATCGTTTTGATTTGTAGACGCTTCTGCTTGAGCTGACGTTCCACTATATAAAGCTCCTAGACCAACACCTAAGCTAAGTACACCTTTTAGCAATTTACCTTTCACGTTTCATACCTCCATGTATTGTATAGTGATAAAAAGGCCAAATACTCTATTCTGAGATTTGACCTTTTTTAAATACTTAACGATTTCCGTACGTATCAAACCAAAGCTGAATATATCCAGCAGTAACACGTTGTGCATCCATTAAACGCTTACCTGTCATTGGTGTAACTTCAGCGCGCCATTTATCTGCATATTCTTGTGATACAGCAGCTCTCACGAACCAATCTTTCGTATTATCATTTACAATGCCAGCGTAATCTTGTTTCGCAACTACTGCCGCTCCATGAATCCAATCTTCTGGATTCGTACCTTTCCAGTTCCAATATCCATTTCCATCCGTTACTTTATAGTTATCTTTTATCGTATCTACAAAGTTTTCATATTTAGAATGGAACCCTTGTGGATACGAAAGGTTCGTAAAGTTTGCTGCATGCATCGGTTGGTTTACATCCCCTAGATAATGAAGAGATAATCCTAAATAGAAGAATGCTTGTTTCATATCTTTATTTTTGTAAGACTCACCAGCTAATTTAAAATACTTAGCTCCAGTTTCCTTTGCCTGCTTTGCATACGGAATATAAGTTTTCCCATTGTCAGGGTCATAGAAATGTGAAGCAAATGTGCTATTATCATAATAAGGATTTTCATAGTCAGCAGCATAAATACCGTTCTCTAACTCCGTACGCCATTCATTTAATAGTGCAACTCGATCTTGTTTTACAAGTGTTGTATTACGAGACATAATATCAATTGCACGGTTTACAATCCATAAATGAGAATTCACGCCTTCTTTATGTTTATCTTCAGCAGACCAGCGCGGAATAACTCCAAATCTCTGTCCCCCATCATTTTCATGAGCAAATGCAACACTTTGTAATGGAGCAACTAATGTAATAGCTGCCGCTAAAGCAAGTACTTTCTTTTTCATATAAAATCCTCCATTTTATAATTGAATTATTGTAAACATTTTGTTAGGATCCTATGATGTCGTCCGGTTAACCTATGACTAGAATATCCCACCTTTCACGAAATTTCTATCAATAAATTAAAATATGCAAATGTTCATATCATTATAACTTTATACACAGTGAATATAATGAATGAATACACTTTCATTTTAATAAACTATTATTAAGGCTTGTCTAAACTAATGTAAAAAAAGAGTAAAGCATCTGAACGCTTTACTCTTTTTTTCTATTCGATAATATACTTGGCAATTGTACATTAACTGCTAACTTATGAATAAATCCAAACACTAATCCAATCCCAATAAATATGTATAAGATTGTAAATATCTTTCCGAAATCAGTTTGCGGACTAAAATTCCCATCACCGACAGTCGTCAACGTGACCACACTAAAATATAAAGCGTCAATAGGACGTAATTCTTCAACTGTACTATAAAAAATCGTACCCGATATTAAAGTCAAAATTGTTAATACGAATAATACTTGAAATTCTTTATCTTTCCACGCTCGTAAACAGGCTCTTAACATTCGCTTTAAAGTTAACAAAAATGAAAGCATTAGATTCTCCCTTCCAAACAAAAATACATTTAGTCAAAGGAAAGTCTATCACCTTTCAGTATAGAAAAAAAGTAGCCCTCTTCTATTTCTAGAAAAGGGCTACTCTATTCGATTCTATCTTATTTAGGTGAAACAAGAATTTTCACTTGTGTTTTATCTTTTACAAGTGCTTCAAATCCCTCTTCAACAACTTGATCGACTGTAATTTTTTTCGTAATTAATTTCTCTGCTTGAATTTGACCAGAGCTAATTAATTTAATAACAGCTGGGAAGATGTGACGGTATCCTAAAATACCAATAACTTCTTTTTCTTTTAATACTAAGTTATTTGGAGTAATTGTTGCGTCTTTTTCCCATACACTAACAATTACAGTTTGTCCTTCGAAGCTTGTACTTTCAATCGCTTGTCGTAGTACAACTTCAACACCTGTTACTTCAAAGCTAACATTTACACCTAAACCATTTGTTAAGTTACGAATTTCAGCTAACACATCTTGAGTTGCTGGATTTAATACATAATCCGCACCTGCTAATTTCGCTAACTCTTGACGTTCTTTAGAAAGTTCAACTGCAATAACAGGAGTCGCTCCTGCTGCTTTAGCTGCTTGGATAACAAGAAGTCCAATTGGACCGCAACCAAATACTGCTACAGCTTCCCCTTCTTTTAATTTACTTTGACGTACTGCATGAACTGCTACTGCTGCTGGTTCTACAAGCGCACCTTGTTCATACGTCATTTCATCTGGAATGTGATGAACCATATCTTCTGGTACTACTGTATATTCAGAGAAACCGCCGCCTTCTCCGCCAAGACCGTGGAAAACAAGTTGTTCACAAACATTGTAATGTCCATGTTTACAAGCTTCACATTTACCACAAGAATAAATTGGTTCTACAACAACGCGGTCTCCCACTTTATGAGATGTAACTCCTTCACCAATCTCTATTACCTCACCACTAAACTCATGACCTAAAATAACAGGTGCTTTCACATGTGTTAATGGATGTTCTTCTGTTGGAATAAAAATAGGCCCTGCTAAATATTCATGCAAGTCTGTCCCACAAATACCACACCATTTAACTTTGATTTTCACTGTTCCTGGTTTTACTGTTGGTTCTGGTACTTCTTCTACTCGTACATCACGTTGATTATGCCAAAGTAGTGCTTTCATTTTATACATCCCTCTCTATGTATATACTTAACCTGGTGAAGTTTACAATTCTATTATAATACTTCTATCCATATATTTCAAAAAAACAATCGCATCTCTACTAATTTTTTACAAATAACGTTCAATATTTTGTCACTTTGTACTTTTTTCCACATCTGTTAATTCAATTTCATTGCAGGTGAAATTAGCATTATGCCATAATAGCATAGGAGAGGTGAATATCGCTTGAAATATTTTATTTACTTTATCGTTATCGTGGCATTTTTAGATACATTTTCACAATTACCTATTATGAGTACTTTCGCTCAAAGCCTTGGAGGAACCCCTCTTATTATCGGGCTAGTTGTCGGTATGTACTCATTCGCTAATATGATCGGTAATATTATTGCTGGAGCAGCTGTCGATAAATTTGGTGCAAAAAAAATCCTTTATATAAGCATGGGAATTACGAGTTTCATAGTCTTGTTATACACCGTTGTTCAAAGTGGTGAACAACTATTAGTTGTTCGCTTTATGCATGGATTTAGTGATGGCTTTTTAATTCCTGCTGCCTTTACATTTTTATCAAAACAAACAAATGCAAAAAGACAAGGAAAAGCAATGGCTCTATCTGGTGCTGCTGTTGGAACAGCCGCAATCGTAGGACCGGCTTTCAGCGGTATTATGAAAGCAACAGCTGGCGTAGAATGGGTCTTCATTACTATTTCTATTTTAATGGCTCTTGGTACGATCGTATCTCTATTCTTCTTACCAAATAACGTATCAAGAAAAGATACATCAAGAACGCAAATGATGAACAAAGAAGATATGGTTGAACTTTTAAAATCAGAACCGTTATTACAAGCATATATTGGTGCTTTCACATTAATGTTTTCACAAGGAATTGTCACTTATATGTTACCAGTAAAAGTTGAGGCATTAGCGCTTAAAGCATCCACAACAGGCATGATGTTAAGTGTATTTGGTATAACTGCTATCCTCTTCTTCTTGCTTCCAACAAATCGTATTTACGATCGATTTAATCGTTCGAAACTAATGCTAATCGGAATTGCAGTTATGGCATTCGCATTATCTTTACTCGGATTATTTGCTACAAAAGGTATGCTCTTTATCGTAATGATAATTTATGGAATTGGATTCGCAATCCTCTTCCCGTCTATTAACGCTTTACTCGTTGAAAATACTACAGACGATAATCGCGGAAAGGCATTCGGATTATTTTATGCCTTCTTCTCGTTAGGAGTTGTTGCTGGCTCCTTTACAGTCGGCGCAATCGGAGCATCACCTAGCATCAGCTTCATTATCGGGACAGCATTTTTATTAACATTTGCTGGGATGATTTATGTAAGAAGCAAAGTAAAAAAGACAATGATGGGATAATCCATCGTTGTCTTTTTTAAAATGCATATTGATATAATCCGTAATATAATGGAAGCGTTGGAATAATTCCAATTACTTTAAATATAAAAGGTAACGGCTCATCTCGCTCTTCATATAAACGAAAAACAAAAACTGCAGTTAAAGTCCAAATGACGCTAAACAAGAAGATACATTTCCAAACAATTGAGGTTAATATTTGTATATCAAATACAAAACCAAAGAGCCCTATCCACGTAATAATAGAAACTACAAAGTCAAACTTTTGAATTGGTGTTTGAAACATGCCCCTTACTAACGAAATAATAGCTAACATTGCTACAATAACTAAATATATTTTCCAAAGCATTATGATAATCTCCTATTCAA
>NZ_JBNLYC010000157.1:0-9190 GCF_050172015.1 Bacillus sp. GMa5/1
TCTCGAGCATTTTTATGTATTTTCATACTTAGGGGGAATGGACTTGAAAGATATACATATTCAACAAATAGAAAATTTAATGGAATATGAATTCAGTCATCTCGTTCAAGAAAGTGAAGAAGAAGGTTTTAGTTTCCTTATAAGGCTAATAAATGAATATAAAAACAAAATAAATGTATTCAATAAAACTGGAGAATGTTTATATGGTGTTTTCCAAGGTGATATGTTAATTGGAGTTGGAGGTTTAAATGAGGATCCGTACACAAAAGACAATAAGATTGGGCGGTTAAGGAGATTTTATATTTCAAGGGATTATCGGCGTATAGGGTTAGGGAACTTATTATTAAACCAACTATTATGTCATGCGGAAAAATATTTTGAAGTGATTGTTTTACATACTGACACGAAGCAAGGGGATGTGTTTTATACTGCGAATGGATTTGTAAAAGGGGGATTATATAAGGGATCGAGTCACTACAAACTATTATAGAGATTGCTATCCAAATAATAGCTACGAACAGGTTTTTTGTTGGTAAATCGATATATCTTAAAAATCGCTGATATATGAAGTTGCGATCCTTATATTAAAAGACAACTTTTATAATTTCATTTACTAAATTGTTATTATAAAAAAGAGCACCTTAGCTTTTAAAATTTAGCTTATAAGGTGACTCCTTTTCAGTCAATTATGTTTTAACGTTCATTTGTTTCAATAATAATCCTGGTTTACCTTTTACATAATAAAAATGCGGGTTATTTTCATCATCATAAAGCATAATATAAGGCTTTTCATTTAGTGGGAGCAGTATAAGTACTTCGTCTATTGTAGTGTGTAACCATTGATTAGTAATAGAAACCGGCTTAGATAATGGGATTTTTATCATATAGCCATCTTTTGGAACGACATTTAAGTTTTTAAATGGACCAGTAATTGCTTTAGCGTATTGAACTGCTTCTTTTTGGACTATTGGATCTAAAGATTGTTTTTGAATGACCATTTCTTTTTGACAATCAAATACTTCAATTTGTTGATTTGTATTTGCGAACGCATTTGTTGATAATAGAAATAGAAGAAGAGAAATGACCCCGATTTTTTTTATCATAGTACAACACCTCACCATTACTATCCCCTCAAAAGCTTTAAATATTTTTCTGTCACATTCATGTAACAAAGATGTTGTATGATACAATTGGTTTTTGTTTAAAAGCAATGGAGGAAAAAATATGAAAGTTTTAATTGCAGATGACGAACAAGATATGTTAAGGATTTTAAAAGCTTATTTTGAAAAAGAAGGCTTTGAAGTATTATTAGCGAAAGACGGAGAGGAAGCACTTCAAATATTTTATGATGAAAAAATTGATTTAGCTATTTTGGATTGGATGATGCCGAAACATAGTGGTATTACTGTCTGTCAGGAAATAAAAAAGAATTCAAGCGTAAAAGTATTAATGCTTACGGCGAAAAGTGAAAGTGAAGATGAATTAGCAGCGCTTCAAAGTGGGGCAGATGAGTACGTAAAAAAACCATTTCATCCAGGAGTACTAATTACACGAGCGAAAAAACTTATTCAGCATGATGATATTATTCAAGTACAAGATGTAAAGATAAATTTCGCCAAAAATAAAGTATATAAAAATGATATAGAGTTAGAAATTACAAAAACAGAGCTCGAATTAATAAAATGCTTTTTAAATCATAAAGGAACTATTTTAACTCGTAAAAAATTGTTAGACATTGTATGGGGATTTGACTATTTTGGAGAAGAGAGAACGGTTGATACACATGTAAGAAGGCTGCGTAAAAAAATTGGAGAAAATATTATTAAGACGCATCGTGGGCTGGGTTATAGTTTGGAGGAACAAAGTGAATAAACTTGGGAAAAAGCTATTTCTCAGCATTTCTTTAACCGTTATTCTTATATTTACAATTTCTTTATTATTAATTAACTTTCTCCTGCCGAAATATAATATTTATAAAACACGTGAAAACTTAAATGAATTTACAACTCAAATACAAAATGCGCCAGTCAATGATTTAGAAGATGTTATTCATACAATTGAAAGTGAAAATAATGTTACAATTGCGTATACGCCAATCAATCAGTCAGAAGATGCTATGAACGACGCGTTACGCATGCAACTTACGAAAAAGAAAGTGACGTTAAATAAGCTTTGGATTACGAAAGACGAAGTTATGAAAGTGAAGACGGAAGGGCAATCGAATAAACTGTACGATCAAGGAAAGGTAAAAGCGAGTTTTTTTGCTAAATATATTGCGAAAGATGATACGATAATTTTAATTGGAACTTCCATTGCGAATTCAAATGAAATTATAAATACGTTAAATACATTTTACTTATACATCGTATGTTTCTCGCTGCTTCTTATTATTTTACTTGTGTGGATACTTTCAAAAATAATAACGACACCACTGAAAGAGTTAAGTGATGTGGCTCAGGATATTTCACATTTGCAGTTTAAAAGAACGAAAGTGAAAACGAATGATGAAATAGGAGAGTTGGCCAATAGTATTAATATCATGAGTGAAAAACTACATGAAGCACATCAAGACTTAACTGATCGTAATGAACATTTAAAACGATTTATGGGTGATGTAACGCATGAATTAAAGACACCGATCGCATTAGTAAAAGCATACTCTATGGGGATTAAAGATGGATTAGATGATGGGACTTATGTAGATACAATTATTAAACAAACAGATCAAATATCAAACTTAATTGAAGAATTATTACGATTTTCTAAACTAGAAAGAGATATTTTACAAAAAGAAGAATTCCCCATTGAACCACTGGTCCAGAGTATATTAGATAAGCATCAGATTGAACTGGATTCGAAAGAAATTAACTTGCAAGTAAATTGTAATGCGGGCGATACAATCGTTTATGCAGATTTAAATAAAATGAGAATGGTGTTTCAAAATTTAATTTCTAATGCGATAAAATATACAGCAAATCAAAACATAATAATTACATTAGAAGATAGAAATAAAAGTATATATTTCCAAATAAAAAATGGCATTCCTACGGATAAAATTAAGGATATAGAGAAAATTTGGGAACCTTTTTATGTACTAGAATCTTCTCGTAGTAAAGAAAAATCAGGTACAGGATTAGGTTTAGCGATAGTGAAAAGTATTTTAGAAAGGCATGGTTTTGAATATGGAGTTTCCTCTATAGATGGAGAAATTCAATTTTATATAAATGTGAAAAAGGACTAATGAAAATATTAGTCCTTTTTGCAGCTTTAGAGATTAGCGATACAGGATGAATCACCATAATTTTCAAAATTGATGTATTAAATGGAGAATTAGCAAATGTTCTACTTTCATTAAATTCACGTGAAGTTCACAGGAAAACGTTATATTTACATAGTTATATTTGAATTTAATGAAGTGAGGTATTCAGATTTGAAAAGAAAGAAATTAGTAATTGGTAGCATTTTAATGGGTATGACGTTATCTTTATCTGCATGTGGTTCATCAGATAATATTGTAACGACAAAATCAGGAAGCATTTCAGAAAGTGATTTTAACAAAAAATTAAAAGAAAACTACGGTAAACAGAATTTATCTGAAATGGTAGTAGAAAAAGTATTAAATGATAAATATAAAGTTACGGATGAAGAGGTAACGAAACAACTAAAAGAATTAAAAGACAAGATGGGCGATAATTTTAATACATATATGGAATCTAATGGTGTGAAAAATGAAGATCAGTTGAAAGAGAAATTAAAGCTTACTTTTGCTTTTGAAAAAGCTATTAAAGCAACCGTAACGGAAAAAGATATTAAAGATCATTATAAGCCAAAGCTTCAAGTTAGCCATATTTTAGTAAAAGATGAAAAGACAGCAAAAGAAATTAAAGAAAAATTAAATAGTGGCGAAGATTTCGCGGCATTGGCTAAACAATATTCAGAGGATCCAGGTTCTAAAGAAAAAGGTGGGGAACTATCTGAATTTGGACCTGGTATGATGGTGAAAGAATTTGAGGATGCTGCGTATAAGTTAGAAGTTGGTCAATTGAGTGAACCTGTTAAATCTTCTTTCGGATATCATATTATTAAGCTAACGGATAAAAAAGAGCTTAAACCGTATGAGGAAGAGAAAGAGAATATTCGTAAAGAATTAGAACAGCAACGTATACAAGATCCTCAATTCCATCAACAAGTTACTAGAGAACTGCTTAAAAATGCAGATATAAAGGTATCTGATAAAGACTTGAAAGATACCTTTAAAGAGTTAGAAAAATAATAAATGGAATGTAAGGCAAGCGATAGAAATATCGGTTGTCTTTTTCTCTATTTATCCCGCTATTTGCCGGGCAGTAAGACCCCACCTCAAAATTCAGCGAAAGCAAAGAAGTGGCCCTGCTGATCGTAAACGCCCAATTGGTGAGGGCTGATTAAAGTTTCACTTTATAAAGAAGGAGGAAGTGGGAAAATACTTTCATACCTGCATTAAATTTTACTTAATAAGAAATCTTTGAGTTTCTCAACTTTTATATAAAATAAAACTGAATTTTCAGTTATTTTGTTATATAGTAAAAGAGAACGAATAAGGGGAGGGAACATTTTGAGTAAAAAGAAAATGGCAATTACACTGTCAGCAATGCTATCTGCAACAATTATACCTAGCTTTACTATGGATGTGCATGCAGAGAAGAAGGAAGAGACTAAAAGTACGAAAATTGAATTAGAAAATGGGATGACAAAACCGATTTATTCTCTCGATGAAGCTATTATCGAAAATTTATATGTAGAGACAGAAGTTGATAGTGATCGAGACGGTAAGAAAGACAGAGTATCGATAAAAGTTATGCGTCCAAAGACAGATCCGAATGTGAAAGTTCCTGTTATTTATGAAATGAGTCCATATCGATCTGGATTAAAAGATGTTCCTGTATATAATGTAGATGAAGAATTGTATGTGTATGAAGGAAAACCGTATGGAGCGGTTAATCTTGGTTCGTATGGGAACTATTACGTGCCAAGAGGTTATGCAGTTATTCTAGGCGAAAGTATCGGTACTGGAAAATCAGATGGATGCCCTACAACTGGAGATGAACAAGAGATACTCGGGACAAAATCTGTTATTGATTGGGTAAACGGTCGCGCGAAAGCATTTACAGAACAGGGTGAGGAAGTTCAGGCAAATTGGTCTACAGGAAATGTAGGTATGACTGGAGTTTCCTATAATGGTACTTTACCAAATGCTGTTGCGACTACTGGAGTCGAAGGTTTAAAAACAATTATTCCAATCGCAGCAATTAGTAGTTGGTATGATTATTATCGTGCAAATGGTGCAGTCATTGCTCCAGGCGGATATCAAGGGGAAGATACAGATAATATGGCAGAAGCAGTACTGACAAGGGAAAACCCTGAAGTTTGCGGACAAGTTATAAAAGAGTTAACGGCTGGACAAGACAGAAAAACAGGTAATTATAATGATTTTTGGGATAAACGTAACTATGTAAAAGATGCTAAAAATGTAAAAGCGAGTGTATTTGTTGTTCATGGTTTAAACGATTGGAATGTTAAAACAAAACAGTTCGCGCAATGGTGGGAAGCACTTGGAGAAAATAATGTTCCGCGTAAAATGTGGCTACATCAAGGTGGTCATGGTGGGACATCAAGTAATAACTGGCAGCAAACACAAAATAAATGGTTAGATTATTGGTTATACGGAATTGAAAATGGAATTATGGATGAACCAATGGTTGATGTGCAAAGAGAAAATAAAACGTGGCAAAAGATAAAAAATTGGCCAGATCCATCAGCTGTACCTTCAAAAATCCGTATGTATTTAAGTAATAAATTAGTCAATTTGCCATTAAGTATGGGATCGGCTAATAAAGTTTTCTCATTCTTAGATGATGCACAAATGAAATCAAACCAATTAGTAGCAAACCCAGAATTAGAAGTAGCAAATCGATTAGTATATACAATGCCTGTACTGCAAAAAGATACGCGTATAAGTGGTACACCAAAGATTTCAATTACAGGAAATATTGATCGATCTGTATCAAATTTAACAGCATTACTTGTTGACTATGGAGGAGCGAAGCCGGAAATCGTAACGAGAGGCTGGATGGATCCACAAAACTTAAAGAGTATAGAAAATTCAACAGCGATTCAATCGGGCAAAGATTATACATTTACATGGGACATGCAGCCAGATGATTATGTATTTAAAGCGGGGCATCAAATCGGAGTTGTTTTAATTGCAAGTGATTATGATTATACAATTAGACCGAAAGCTGGCACGAAACTTACAGTGAAATTAAGTGAAGTGACATTGCCGATTGTGAAATAAATATTTTTTCTAAAGAGCTTACTAAAGTAAGCTCTTTAATTTGTAGTCTGAATTTTTAATTTTTATATTTCAAATTGGAAGGTTATGTAATACAATATCATTATATTCTATGGAAAGTGAGTGATATATTATGACAGTCAGCTCTTTCGAAATATCATTAAAATCAGAGGTGCAGGAAGATTAGTTGAATTGAAATCTTCCGTACGTAAAAACGGAGGAGAAAATAAATGTTTAGCTTTTATAGTACACTTTGTACAGAACTGTATGATTACACAAAACCAGTCGGTTATTCTTTAAATGGTGATATTGAGTATTACAAAAAACGTTTAAAAGATTGTAGAGGAAGAATCCTCGAAGCCGCAGTAGGTTCAGGACGTGTCATCATTCCGCTTCTAGAGGCTGGTTTTAAAGTGGATGGGATAGATTATTCACCTGAAATGCTAGATTCTTGCCGTAAGCGCTGTAAAGAGAGAGGCTTACATCCTAATTTATATGAAGGAAGCTTGCAACAATTTTCACTTCCGCATAAATATGACGCAATTATCATTCCTACTGGATCTTTTTGTTTAATTGAAAATCGTGTGGATTCTATAAATGCATTGAAATGTTTTTATGAACATCTTAATCCAGATGGACGATTAATCGTAGATATTATGCTTCCGCATGACTGGAAGACTGGGGAAATTCATACATCGACTTTCTCTTTGCCGAGTGGAGACGGAATCACATTAGAAAATAAATCAATTGAAATAGATTGGCTGAACCAAGTTACTGTGTCATATTTGAAATATGAAAAGTGGAGTAAAGGACAGTTAGTACAAACAGAATTGCAACGCTTTGCGCTGTGCTGGTATGGAATAGAAGAGTTTAAACTTCTTTTAGAAAGTATAGGTTTCTCTAATATTACTTGCTCTGCTGAATATGATTATGAAAAAGAACCGTCAAATGCAAATCAAATGATTACTTTTGAAGCTGTGCGAAAAGAATAGAACTAAAACTATGAATAAAAAATAAGGCGATCGATTTAAAATCGGCTGCCTTATTTTTTATTTTATGTAATGGTTTATAGAGAAAGATTGGAGGGAAATAAATGAAACTTATATTAATATTTGGCCCACAAGCAGTTGGAAAAATGACAGTGGGGCAAGAATTAGCAACATTAACCGGTTTAAAACTTTTTCATAACCACATGACAATTGATTTAGTAAGTCCAATTTTTGATTACAGTACGAAAGAAGCAAAAAGACTAGTAAGTTTATTTCGTAATGAAATATTTGAAGAAGTATCTAAAAGTGATTTATCTGGAATGATTTTTACGTATATATGGGCATTTGACCTCCAAGCGGATTGGGATTATATACATCATGTAGAAAGTATTTTTGAATCAAAAGGTGGGACAGTGTATTTTGTAGAGCTGGAAGCGGAATTAGATGAAAGATTAGAACGAAATAAAAGCCCGAATAGATTAGAACATAAACCGAAAAAAAGAGATATTGAGTGGTCTGAAAATAATTTGAAAGAAACGATGAAAAAGCATAGATTAAACTCTCTTCATGGTGAAATTGAAAAAGAAGAGTATATAAAAATTAATAACACGTATTTGAGTGCAAAAGAAGTAGCGGAAATGATTAAAGAGAAGTTTCAATTGTGAAATTTATGAAGTCTATTTCGTTTTCGTTGTCCAAGCATTCTCCTACTAATTACATATACTATTTATGTTAAAGTCGGCTACTATTTTATATAGGGCTGTTATTTTCCTATAAATGCTATTTTAGTGAAGTGGGAGGAATCAATTTGGAAAACGTAGAACAAGATAGAATTGAAAATCAAGTGTATTCAAATCGTGTAGTAAGATCAGAATTTGATTCGAATTGGGAAACTTGTATATCAAAGAGTGGTTATGTAATTTATGTAGCAACAAGTAATAATGCTGAAGTAATAGTGCTTCTTGCAGATGGTTCAAGTAAATTATTAATTTTCGAAAAAGGCGGTAAAGTAGTAGTTGGTGGCGGTGGAACAAGTCATTACAGTAAGCCGCATATTGCAAGAAATTTAAGATAGAACATGTTAATTAAGAAGAAGCTGGAAAACGGTTGTCATTCATGTTTAGGGCATGATAGACGAACCGTTTTTTATTTGTTTATAAATTTAGAAGAACTTCATTGATTACAAATACATCAGGATGAGCAGCGAAATTAGAAGAAAACTTGGCGGGTAATGGTACAAAATATTATGTAGGTTTGCAAGAATCTTATAAGCGATATAAAAAAGCATTTCCTATTTGGGGAAACACTACTTCTATGTTATAGTATAATAGTGTTTTTAGATGGTACTATTTTAATATATTTATAATTTTGTTATGTATTATTTTTATATCAAATAAGCGTCTAAAGTATTTTTTTATATAAGGAGTAATAATTAGAGAAATGAAAAATATAGACTTTATACTAGAAAGTGATGAGGCATTAAAACCGTCTGAACGATTAGTACTATTATTATTAGAGAAGCATAGAATGCTATATACGAACGATCTATTGGCATTATCAAATTTATCATATAAAACATTAACAGATTCATTAACGGCGCTAGTTTTAAAATCGTATGTGTTAAAGGAAACAGGTAAGGGAAGAAGACAGAATTGCTATAGATTAGTATGATAAGGCAGCTGTTTTAGAGACTTTTACATATGTTTTTTCAATCATAAGGTGGAAGTGTGTTTTTTGTTTTCAAACGAAAAATTTACTATAAGAGAGTTTAAGATAGTATCGTTTCATTTTTGTAAATGTAATTATTTCATCATTGAAAATACAAAAATAAAATAAACAGTATAAAAAAGAAATAAAAAAACAATCCATT
>NZ_JBNLYC010000158.1:0-9102 GCF_050172015.1 Bacillus sp. GMa5/1
TTTTTTCTTTTTTAATTACATTACATATTTATATAAAGCATGTGCCACACCATGTTCTTCATTTGATAACGTTTCGTATTTACACATTGCTTTTATTTCTTCTACTGCATTCCCCATTGCAATTGATATGTTCGCTTTTTCCATCATAGAAACATCGTTTAGCCCATCACCTATCGCTACAGTGTTTTCAACCGGAATATTAAGATGTTCTGCTAAAGTATATAATCCATTCCCTTTTTGAGCATCTCGATGATTAATCTCTAAATTGTGCCAATATGAAGATGTAATTGCTAAATCTGTATTATGAAGAAATGTTTCTTTGAGTTTTTTTAATTTCTCAATTTCATAAGAAAATGGTAATAGTTTATGCACATGTATATCTGTTTCTACAATTGGTTTACAACTTTCCGCACTATGAAACGCTGTATGCTCAAGATATAATGCTGCGATTGTTTCTAACTCTTTCAAGTCGAAATTTTCTTTTGAATTCTTCACATGCTCAATTTCATTACGTACACTCTCTACTCCATAATCCGGTACATACACACCTTTATCAGTATAGAGCTGATAATATAAACCATTCTCTTCAAGATATTCTACAATTTCAAGTGCCTGCATATTTTGAATTGGATATCTCTTCATCATTTTTTTATCTTTATATATAAGAGCACCATTTTCTGCAATGATTGGACACTCTAAATCAACTTCTAACAATAATCGCTCAATGTCAACAATTGAACGTCCTGTACAAATTGCTACAACATGGCCAGCTTCTTGACATGTTCGAATTGCTTCTGCATTTTCTTTACTTATCATTTTATTCCCCGAAAGAAGAGTTCCATCTAAATCAATTGCGATTAATTTCATTATTTCTTCACCACTTTCTATAAATACACGAGTTCTAATTAATTATTAGGTATCGTTTTCACACAATCCTCGTGAGGTACTTCTTATTTATAATTTATGAAAAGCGTTTCAGGTCAAGAAATAATTAAAAATAAAATCCAAAGCTTTTCTTTTTAAAAAAGCTTTGGATTTTAAACTATGAATTATAACTAATGTATTTTGTCTCACACATGTACACATTTTTTTCTTCAGTTGGGATATATACTTTAAACTTTTCTAACCGTTTTCCATAGACATGAATCGTAATAACGCTTTCATTTTTGCTAATTTCAAGAATATGACAATCCGCTGGTGGAATTACTTTATCTGTTTCTCCTTCTCCCAAATAAAGATTTCCTGTATGTGTTAAATAAACAAGTGAATTTCCAAGTTGTTTCGTTTGTATAAAGTTCTGCACCATAATCCTTCCTGAAAAAACGCCTTCTACTCCCCATGTGCCGTCATGATCATGTAAAGGTGTAGATTGTCCATCTTTCCATACGAGAGCTAGTACTTCAAAACGTTTGAGCGGATCTTCATACAATAAATGTCGTGCATATTGAGTCAAATTGGCCTTCTGTTTATCTAACGGAAGCCATGTTTTCTTTTCTAAAAGTTCTTCTAGTAACTTTTCAATGCCACACACTATTTCTTCTTCAAATAAACCGTTTTCCATAAGATCTGTAACACCTTTAATAAACTTTTGAAATGATTTACTTCCATTACAAGTCAACATAAGAATCCTCCTCTACGTTTTATACAATTCCATATTAAGGTGATTACCGAAAACTCACAATTGAGAAACAAAAAACAAGATGCAAATGTATGCACCTTGTTAAGATTTTTATTTAGCTTTCAATCGAATAGGTAAGTATTTTAATGTTTGTTCATTTTCCAATATACATTTTTCTAAACAGAAAGATGGAGATAGCTCTATTTTTTCAAAAGCATTTATAAAGGTAGTTAATGCAATCTCAGCCTCTAAACGTGCAAGTGGTGCTCCTAAGCAAAAGTGAGGACCTTTCCCAAAGGTTAAATGCTTTTCATTTCCTGTTCGATGTACATTAAATTGAGAGGCTTGTGAAAATTTTTTCTCGTCTAAATTCGCTGCACTAACCCACGCAACAATCATCTGATCCTTTTTCATTAAAGAACCAAATATATTTGTATCCTCTGTAATCCTCCGGGCTAATGTAACAGGAAAGCGATAGCGTAATACTTCCTCAATCGCTTTTGAAATTAAGTTAGGTTCTTTTCTTAACTCTTCATAAATTCCAGGTGAATCTACTAAAAAGCAATAAAAGCTATTAATAATTAAATTTGTAGTGGTTTCATTCCCAGCTGCTAGTAAACCTAATGAAAAGGTTACAATTTCTTCATCGGTTAATCTTTCGCCTTCATATTCAGCTCGAATTAAATCAGAAATGATATCATCGGTTAAATGATATCTCTTTTCCTGAACAATCGGTAGAAGGTATGCTTTGAATTCATTTAATGCTATCCCTTTCTCAGCATCCAGATCATTAAACTTTTCTTTACTATACGGCATAAATAAAATATCAGACCATTCTTTAATTTTTTTACGATCTGTTGTTGGGACTCCTAATAAATCAGAAATAACGGTAACAGGTAAAGGTGCAGCAAACTGTTCAACGATATTAACTTCACTACATTTTTCGATATGTTGTACAAGTTCATCTGCGATAGCCTGTATTCGAGGTTTCCACTGTTCTAAACTTCTTGGAGTAAATGCCTTAGAAACAATGGAACGTACATTGCGATGTTCTGGTGGATCTGTAGAGTTTATATTTATTCTAGTTTCTAAAGGAGGGATTGAGAATTGTCTGCGCTCCCTTCTACTTGAAAATAAGCGATAATCTGATAAAACACGATTTACATCATCATATAAAAAAACATTCCATACATCCTGCTCTTCATCATAATGAACTGGGTGATTATCCCTCATCAAACGATACCATTCATATGGATTCCATAATTCTTCTTTTGTTTTCAGCTTTGAAATTTCATGAACTAAAATAACATTTTCAGGTGAAGCCATAGTTCTTTCCTCCCTTTTCTTTTACAATAAAAGTGATAGGTCGGCAGTTCAAAGTTGTATAAACTATCATATGTTATTTTAACATATACTAAAGGGGATTTTTCATTAGAGAACTTGAGAAATATATAAGGGGGATTTTTATGTACGTTGATATTTTACTACTAGCAGAATTAACGACCGGACCAAAACATGGATATGAAATCAAAAAAAATGTTCAAAATCGTTTAGGTGAGAATTTTGAATTAAATCACAACATGCTTTACCCTGCCCTTCGGCGCTTTGAAAATATGGGTGCTATAACGAAAAAAATACATAAACAAGTTGGAAAACCAAACCGAAATATGTACGATATAACAGAAACAGGAGAAGAAATTTTTTCTGAAATGTTACGAGAGTTTCCCGAAAAACTTGCGACAAATAATGCAGAATTTCTTGTTCGTATCGCGCTATTTGAAAAACTTGAATATGAAGCTAGAAAAGAGATTTTGACTGTACGTCAAAACGTACTACATAGTCAACTTACCGCTATTCAGTCTCTAGAGGTTACCTCAGCCTTTATTACTGAAGTCATTGAATTTAGTAAATCACGAATTGAACATGAATTGAGTTGGATTACATCACTTATGAAGAAAATATGAAAAAATAACAAAAAAAGCTAAAATTAGTGAATGAAAATGATATTTATTATCAATACTATCATTAATAAAAGGGCAACCACGATTTGGCTACCCTTAAAGAATTTACACTTCTGGATCAAATGTTTTGCAATCTGTTTCTTCCGTTGTAGATGCATGTTTACCTTTATGACTTACTACGTAAATTGCCTCTGCACTACATTTATTACCGTTCGCCCAAAATTTACAGTTGTTTACTTCACATAAAACGTCTTGTGCCATAGTATCACACCTCCTTGTTCTATTATCATTAACAAAATTCGGAGGTATGATACTATTTGTCATCCATTTTTCATTCCCTTTTTAGCTTTCTTAATGGTTCAATATCTCCGCGTACAATAGCATCAATATTTCCAGTTATTTTTTCAATATCAAAATGCCACCATTGAATTTGCAATAATTCTTGAATTATTTCATTTGAAAATCTCTCTCTTATTTTATTTGCAGGGTTTCCACCAACAATTGTATATGGTGCGACGTCTCTAGTCACAACAGATTTAGCTGCAATGATTGCACCATCCCCTATTTTTATTCCAGGCATAATTGTTGTATCCATACCAATCCAAACGTCATTTCCTATAACTGTATCACCTTTATAAGGTAAATCAGACAAACTAGGTGTATACTTCTCCCACCCATTTCCAAATATATTAAATGGATATGCCGAAAATCCATCCATCCGATGATTGGCTCCGTTCATAATAAAGTTAACTCCAGATGCAATACAACAAAACTTTCCAATAGTAAGGCGATCTCCAAGAAATTCATAATGATGTAATACTCGATCTTCAAATGTTTCTCCATCTTTCGCATCATAATAAGAATAGTCACCAACAAGTATATTAGGTTTTGTTATTATATTTTTTATAAATTGAACGTTTTGATTGCCTTCAATAGGGTATTTAACATTTGGATTAGGATTCATTTTGTATAGCACTTCCTTTACCACTTATTTCACTTTCTACCGCTATTACTGGCTTTAAATTGTATATAGGTAAAATAAACAATAATCCAATTATAAAAAGTAAAGCCGTCCCTTCATACATCATACTTAATGAGAACATCTCTTTTAATGAGCCAGCTATACTCATCGTTACTACCATTGAACCGGTAAAAAGCGGACTTAAAATACCATTTACACGACCTATAAAATCGGTATCGCTATTTTGAATAATAAGCGTATTAATACCAATTTGGATACAAGGAAGAGCTAAACCACTAAAAAGCTGCGCTGTAAGTGTCACCCATAAATTTGTAGAATATCCTATAATGCCAATACCAATTGCTTGACCAAGCATACCGATAATTAACATCTTTTGCGGAGCAACGTTTTTCGCAAATACCATTGCTAATGCTCCGCCAACAATCATTCCCGCACCATTTACTGTTAGTAGCCACTGTAAACTCTCTTTTGATAATCCTAACTGCTCAGTCACAATAAATATACCTAATGGCTGAATTAATCCTATACCTAGTCCTGCAGCCATAAAACAAAGCCCTAGCAAAGTTAATGCTTTTTTCTTTTTGACATACTTAATACCATCCTTCATCTCCTGCAACAGAGTGATACCTTTCTTTTCTACGTCGTTTTCAAGATCTTTCGGAAGGAATAACAATACAACTGCCGCAAGTAAAAACGAAATACCTGTTATGATGATTGAAATATAAATTCCAAAACTATGAAAGATAAATGTCCCTAGTATTGGTCCTAATACCATAAATATTGCAAATATCGTTTGATATATAGACATTGCTAATTGAATTTGTTCCGTTGATAAATGTTGTTTAAACAACTTCATTCCAGATGGTTGTGAAAACTGTGAAAGGATTGCAGAGATGAGTGTCACAAAAAACACAATTTTCCACGTTCCAAACATAAGCGTAATTAATACAGCGAATACTGAAATGGAACTTAACGTTTCACACCATATCATTGTTTTCTTTGGCTTCCACCTATCAGCAAAAGTACCGCCAATAAATGAAAAAATAAAAATTGGAGCGAATTCAGCAACTGAAATCATCGAAATAGCAAAAGCATCACCTTTTGTCATTTCCATTACATATAGTAATACCGCAAAGTTTCGAACCCATATTCCTATTTGTAAAAATAATGCTGATGCTAAAATCCCTTGAACAAACCGATTTTTTAATACTTGTGATACCCCATTGTTTTGTTTCGTTACTACATTTGTCGACATAAAAAAGCCTCCTATTTCATGTTCTGAACAGGAGGCAGCACAAATCATATAAAAAGACTATATATTCGCAGAGCGAAATACATCCCTTTTCTATAAATGTACAGACTAACCCTATTCAGAAGAATATTTCGTTTTTTAACGAAGATCTCTTACAAATAGAATTAGTTGATCATTGGGATGTTTTCACCCTTCCGTTTCGAATTTAAATAACACATACATACTCTATGTAAATCATTTTCGATGTATGCATGTCTCCTTTTAACTATTCTAGAAAGTTAAAGGCAATTCCTCTAAAGAACGCATTAAATAGTTACCTTGCCATTTAATTTCTTCACGATTCCCTTTTATTTGTAGTTCAGGCATTCGATTAAACAAAGTAGTAATAGCAATCTTTGCTTCTAACCTCGCAAGTGGAGCGCCTAAACAGAAATGGCTACCATGACCAAAGGCAATATGACGATTATTTTCCCGAGTAATATCGAATACTTCTGGGTTTTCAAATACAGTTTCATCACGATTTGCAGAAGCTAAGGCAATGACAACCATATCTCCCTTTTCAATTGTTCGGTCGTGAATTTGAAAAGGTTCCGCTGCCCATCTTGCAGTTGTAACCTCAACTGGAGAATAATAACGCAATCCTTCCTCAATAGCCGAATCAATTAGTTTTGGATTATCTTTTAATAACTGTAATTGATTTGGATTTTCAAGAAGTGCTAATACCGTATTTGTAATTAAATTCACTGTCGTCTCGTGTCCTGCTACAATTAATAGCATTATCATTGAATATAGTTCCCGAGCGCTAAGTTTATGCCCTTCACTCTCTGCAAGTATTAAAGCACTCACTAAGTCTTCTTTTGGCTCTTTTCGTTTAATATCAACTAAATATTGAAGATATGTAATAAACTCAGATAGTTGTTTTTCGGTCTCTTTTATTTCTTCAGGTGTTTCTGGTGATGCAATAACAGCATGAGACCAAATTCTAAATTTCGCTTGATCTTCTTTTGGAATACCGAGCATCTCACTTATTACAATAATCGGTAATGGAAATGAATAATCATCCACAAGATTTAATGTACCTTTTCGCTCTATATCACTTATCAAATCATCTGCTATTCTCTCAATTCTTTTGTCTAATTGTGCAATCATCTTCGGTGTAAAAGCTTTTTGAACTAAAGATCGTAAACGACTGTGGTTAGGTGGATCTGAATTTAGCATATGCGTTGTTAAGTGGTCACTATTATCAACGGAAAGATACATGTTCTTTATATCTTGAGAAAACACATTTGTCCAATCTTTTTTTAAACGATTATCTTTTAAAAGTGGCAGAGCATCTTCATATCTAGTAATGAGCCATTCTTTACCGATTTCAACTTGGTTTACAAATAATATAGGTTGTTTTTTTCGCGATTCTTTATAAATTTCATACGCATCTTCTTTAAACTGAGCTGAAGCTAAATTAATGCCATCCTCTATGCTTAACCCAACTTTGTTTTTCATTGACATTGTATTCCCTCACTCTCATTTGTTTTTGAAAATCAACCCAACATATGCATTATACTCTAATAAAAACGTGAAAATTGTAAATTTTTAATCAAAATCTTACTTCGTATATTGAAAAATAAAAAAGTGAGAGAGTAAAATCGTTTCACTCTCCCACTTCTCTTTATGCGAAGCACATAAAATTACTAATTTGTTGATAGCGATAACTTACTTTACGACGACGACCACCTTGCCACGTGTAACCTGACACTCCATTTCTTCTCACTTCAGTCGGGAAGAACCATAAATCTCTTCCGAAAGGACCAGGACGATGTAAGCGTAAATAGCCCCATCTTCCTAGACAGTTACACATCCATGATTTCATATTACCTGGTTGTGCTGGAGAAGCAAATGTAGACGGTAACGACGGCGCTTGTGACGGAGGTGGTGACGTTGGAGCATCTTCTGCATCATCTGGTCTGTAATCTTCTTGTTCAATATCTCTCACTTCATTTGTAGGTTCATACCCGTAGTCATGTGGATTATAATACATCGCTTGATCATATGGATAATTTTGTTGGTTATACATATTAACAAATCACCTTCTTTTCATTCATTACCTTTACCATTCATATGTGATATGCCCTCTCTGGGAAGCTTATGTATAGCCCAAATTCAACTTAAAAAGCTCGTATTATTAAAAATACGAGCCTTTCAAAAATAGAATGTGTTTATTATTTCCTTAACTTCACACTATAAAAACGCATTTCATCTAACGAACCTTCAAATTCAAATACTTCTTGTTTAATTAATTGTTTCAAGCGATATTCTAAGAAAGTATCTCCAACTAACTGTTCAACAAGACCAAGTGCTTCACCAATTACTCTAGGAGCTTTAAGGAACTCTCGATCAGCACCCACACTTTTCGCGCATTCAATTATAAATTGATCAAAATAATCTTCCTGTACAGAATGCACTTCATTTTCTTTCCAAACTCTTAAACATTCTATGCTTTCCGATAATCTATCCCACTCATTTTCAAACTTCATGCGCTTCTCTTCAGTTAAATAAGGTAGCTTTATAAAACTTTTTTGGAATAGAGCTAAACTTTCAGGTGGTAATTCTCCCGTTCCACGAATATCATACTCTTGTTTTAATATTTCTCTACTTGCTTCAGACGTATTAATAACTCGAATATTTTTCTTATCCTTTAATTGTGCCATTACAAAACTTAGGCCTACATGTTCATGTGCATTATCAGCCTTCCAAATTGTAATAGGCGTTTCAACAGGAATAGTATGTAGTTCTTCTATAGTTGCTATAAATCTTGATAAATATTCTTCTTCAAAATAACTATCATAAGCAGTTAAGTTATTTATTAACCACTTCTGTCTTGCTAGTTGCCCCTCATTCGTATGCAACCTATATATCGGTCCAATTGAAAAGAATTCCGAAAAAGCAACAACACTCTCTTCAAATAATTCTTCTTGACTTAACATATATTTTAAGCAACCAGCCGTTGAATCATCAAAAGCAATATGTACGTGCGCACTTTCTTTTACATTCCTTTTATAAGTAGGATTACTCGTTAATTGTTTCGGAATATCCATCAAATTTTTAATTGTATCTTCACTGTAGTTTTCTTCTAATAAGTTTAACTGTATGAGAATACTTTGAAGTAAATCTTTAGCCTCATCTTCGTACATATCCTCTACAGCATTTTTAATTTTATCTATCACACAAATCCCTCTATTCATTTCAAAAATAACGTAGATTATAGTGTATCATTTTAGTATAGTTCTTTAAA
>NZ_JBNLYC010000159.1:0-9065 GCF_050172015.1 Bacillus sp. GMa5/1
GAGGATAATGAAGACCAGAGATAGTTATAAAATTATTGTAATTGGTGCTGGGACAGCAGGACTATCTTCTACTGCACATTTATTACGAAATGTACCCCTATTTAAAGAAAGTATAGCAATTATTGATCCATCAAAAAAACATTACTTTCAGCCACTATGGAGTTTAGTGGGGGGAGGAATTGTTTCAAAGGAAAGTACGATGCGTAATCAGGAATCGCTTATTCCAAAAGGGGCAACGTGGATCCCTAAAAGTGTTGTTAAGTTATTTCCATCTGAAAATAAGATACTTTTAGATGACGGACTGTTACTTGAATATGAAATTCTTATTGTAGCAGCTGGTATACAAATAAATTGGGACAGTATTAAAGGCTTAAAAGAGTCTATTGGCACTAATGGGGTATGTAGCAATTATTCTTATACATATGTTGATTCTACTTGGAGAGAAATCGAAAAATTCAAAGGAGGAAATGCGCTTTTTACCCACCCTAATACTCCTATTAAATGCGGTGGTGCTCCACAAAAAATTATGTACTTAGCAGAGGAGTATTTTTGTAATAGTGGTGTAAGAAACAGAAGTGAAGTAATGTTTTATTCTGCAAACAATAACATATTTCAGGTTCCACGATATGCAAATACTTTAGAACAAGTACTAGAAAGAAAGCAAATTATAACGAATTATAATAAAAATTTAGTGGAAATTATCGCCGAAAAGAGAGAGGCAATTTTTGAAGATACGCAAACACTAAAAAGAGAAACCGTACCATATAGTATGATACATGTTGTTCCACCAATGGGGCCACCTAATTTTATTAAAGAGAGTGAGATAAGTGATCATCAGGGGTGGGTAGATATAAGCCCTTATACTTTGCAGCATGTGCAATATAAAAATATTTTTGGACTTGGAGATTGTACCAATTTACCTACCTCTAAAACTGGAGCAGCAATTCGAAAACAAATACCCGTCTTAAAACAAAATATTATGGACGTACTTAGCGGAAGAGATTTACAGGCTAAATATGATGGATATACATCATGTCCGATTGTTACAGGATATAAAAGTCTTATACTTGCTGAATTTAACTATGAACATGAGCCTCAAGAAACGTTTCCATTTAATCAAGCGAAAGAACGGTATAGTATGTTTTTACTTAAAAGATATATGTTGCCATATATGTATTGGAATTTAATGTTGAAAGGGATTCTATAGGAGAAGATAAAAAGTGGTTACAAAAATTGAAAATTAATTTGAAATAACTAATTGGAGGGAATAGCTATGCTTTTAAAATATTTTTATGATGAAAAATTAGCACATGCTTCCTATTTAGTCGGTTGTCAGAAAGAAGGCGTAGCAATCGTTATTGATCCTAGTCGCTATATAGAACAATATATAGAATTTGCTAAGAAAGAGGGGATGGAAGTAATTGCTGCGGCTGAGACTCATATTCATGCTGATTTTCTTTCTGGGTCTAGAGAACTTTCTAATCTTTACCATGCAAATTTATATGTATCTGATGAAGGAGATTGTGATTGGAAATATCAATATCTTAACGAAGGTCGATACAAATTGGTTAGAGAGGGCACAGAGTTTAAAGTAGGTCATATAAAATTTAATGTAATTCACACCCCAGGGCATACGCCTGAAAGTATTTCTTTTTTAGTAACTGATACAAGTCAAAATAATTATACGAATGATAAACCGATAGGAATATTCACAGGTGATTTTATATTTGTAGGAGATATAGGAAGACCGGATTTATTAGAAACTGCAGTCGGTATTAAAGATACTGCAAAAATAGGAGCGAAACAATTATTTGATTCTATACAAAAAATAAAAATACTTCCTGATTATTTGCAAATATGGCCATCACATGGTGCGGGAAGCGCATGTGGAAAAGCATTAGGAGCAATTCCAACTTCTACATTAGGTTATGAAAAGATGTTCAATTGGGCATTTCGGTGTAATGAAGAAAGTGATTTTATATCGACTTTATTGACGGGACAGCCAGAGCCTCCAAAGTATTTTTCATTAATGAAGAATTTAAATAAGTATGGTCCGCCAATTCGTAAGAAGAGAAAAAGTACTGCTATTAATACAGTAGAAGAGCTTCAAGAAATTTTGAAGAGCGTTCATCAAATAGTTGATATAAGGGATGTAGAGAGTTTTGCTGCAGGTCATATCGAGAAGTCAATTAACATACCTTATAACAATTCTTTCACAACTTGGTGTGGATGGTTATTAGATTATAAAAAAGAAACTTTAATAATTCTAGATGAGGAAAAGGTTAAAGTAGAGGCAGTTATTAGAGAATTTGAATCTATTGGGTTAGATAATATTATTGCTTTTGCACCCTTAAAAGTAATACAAAGACTTGATAGATTTGAAAGTTACAAAGAAAAAACATCGATTGAATTATATCCGCATATAAAAGGTGGAAGCGTTAAGGTTATCGATGTGCGTAGTAAAAAAGAGTGGGAGGAAGGACACCTTCATGATGCAATACATATCACTTTAGGTAATCTATTTGAACAACTAGATTATATACCGAAAGATTTTCCAATAGTTTTGCAATGTCGAACCGGATTACGTTCCGCTATAGCAGCTAGTATTTTACAAAGAGCTGGTATAAAGGAAGTAGTGAATTTAAAGGGAGGATTTCTTGCATGGAAAGAAGAAGGGCTTCCTTATACAACATGCAATCTCAATGTGTAGGAAAATATTATATGCTAGGTAAGAATAATTAAAAGAAGTTATAGATGACGTGTTAGAAAAGGGAATCATAACTGTCGCAGATTCAGGAAATACATTAGGATTATTAATTGATTATCCAGTTAAATATGAAAATGTAATATTTGTTTTAGCATTAAATAATTTAACATTGGATCCATCTTTTATGGAATGGCAGTGTTGGAAGTACTTAGGTATTATCAATAAGAACCCAATTTAAAATTCTCTTGGATGCAAGAGAATTTTTTTATTGGGAATAGTAAGGGGGAGGGGAGGTGCATTACATATGGGAAAAGGTAGAAGTAATAATGCTGGTAAAAAGCAACCGAATTTTGATGATTCATCTAATTTTGCTAAACAAAGCCAACCGACAGAAAAGAAGAAGAAATAAGAACAGGAGCTCTCTTGATAAAGGGAGCTCCTGTTAAAAGTGGACTGACGTTTCAGAATAACATATCGATGGATTAACCCAATAGCCATAAATACAAGGTTTTAATTTTTCGAAGAGCACCTAATTTAATATTATTGTCCCGCTTTTTTATACTTATTGACGCGTTAAATCCATTTAAAATGCTCCTTAATGGTGTTGGGCGTGACCTTCATTAAAATTTTTTAAACCTAATGGGACTTACCATTAAGAGGGCGAGGATTAAAGTAATCCATGCATTACTATATGAAAACAATGCCATACCAGCCAATGATAATCCTGCAGCTGGAATAGGTAATCCCTTAAAATATCCAATAGTTGGTTTAATACTAAATTTAGCTAATCTTAAAGCACCCATTGTTGGGAATAGGATAAATGCCAAAGAAGTTAAAATAGAAGGTGTTGCTATCGTATGAAATAAAAGCGCAGGAGCGACGCCGAAACTAACAATATCAGCTAAGGAATCCAATTCTACGCCAAACTCACTGTTCACTTTTAATTTTCTTGCAATTCTTCCATCAAGAAAATCTAAAACAGCTGAAAAGAAAATGAGAATGGAGGCTGCTCCTAAATATTCACTCATATTCAAGGTGATTGAGAAAACACCGCACAATAAATTTCCAATCGTAAATAAATTCGGTATAACTTTTACAAGCTGATTAAACAAGTTTGTTCCTCCTAAATTAATTAAACTTCACATTTCTGTAGCAATTTCTATATATTCTTCCGTTATTCTTAAAAATATATGACCACTGTATTACTGTAAGCTAATTAAATTTCGATAAGAGAAAAATTGATTTCTTAAATGTTCCACGGGTTTATAAAAATGTTTAATCATTTTCAGTACGCGTTATTGAATATTAGCACCTGATAGTTGATATTTCGAGTAGTCAGGGATTTTCCGGTTCTGGTGCAAAAAATTAAAGGTAATTAAAAATAATCTCTAAAAAGGAGACATAATGATACTATTATTTTAAAAAGGTTCGTGGTTGGTATCGAATATAAAAAAATAGAATTTTTATACAAAAATCACCCGAAAGGGTGCCTTTTGTACCTCTTAAAATGACTGAAGATGTGTTTACTTGAGTTCATTAGGTAGTTAGAGGTTGATAGACTATCTTTAACGAAAATGTTGAGTAGTTCATCTTCATTATATATCAATTTAATAATGATTGGGGATTTAGAAAGTTCCATGGAAAGTACATATCAACCTGATTGGAAGATTGGAAATTTAATAACTGGTGATACATTTTACTTAACGCAACATTTTGGTGCGCAAATGAAAATTTTTAAAGTCCACACAAATGTTACCCTAGAACGATTCCAAACAATAGAACCAGAATTAAAATAAAATTTTTGTAGCATCAATTAAATTCATTTCTTTTTATGCAAACACACTTTCAGCGGAACTAACTTCTTCACTATTTTGCGCTGGAAAGACTGTATAAAAAATGGTTACGTTTTCTGATCTTGAAATAACCCTCTCAAATTGCAATCCTGCTTTTTCTAAAAGCTTTACTGCATCAACAATAGAAGTAATTGCTACAAAAGTTTTTCAAATAAAATTTATAAAAGCTTGATAGGTAATACCAAGGGAAAAGACCGTAGCTACTATATGTGCAGTCCATTTAGGCATATTTAAATTTAATACGGTATTGTACAACATTCCATATACGATACAAATGATTAATATGAATGCAATGAATTGAAGAACTAATAAAAATAGCGGTTGTTCCATTTATTCTCACTTCCTTTATTTGATATATTAATATAATTTATTTAAATGTGAAAGTTTTATTTCTATGAATTTCCAAAAAATGTGATATGAAAGGCATAGTAGTAATCACAAGAATTACTGCAAAACTATAAATGGAACTAAAAGTATTATGACGAGATCAGTAAAATAGTAAAGAAGGTCACCATTCACGGCGACCTTCTTTACTATGCGTTATACCCAAATAATTTTAAATCTTCTCCTGAATCTGAAATGATTTTCTCAAATCGTAATCCTACTTTTTCTAAAAGCTTTCCTGAGGCGATGTTATCTACAGAAGTAATTGCTACAATTCGTTTCATGCCGAGCTTTTGTACACCGTATTCGATTATCGCAGAAGCTGACTCGTAGCCATATCCTTTTGAACGGAATGTCTCTAAAAAGGCAAACCCGATATCAACGTCTTCTAATGAATCTCTTTTAATAAGGCCACACATACCAAGTGGAGTGAGATCTTTTTTTCGTTCTACTAAGTAAAGGCCGAATCCAAGTTTGTTATACATATCGATGGGACCGTTTACAATATAATTTTTTGCATCTTCTAAGTTACTAACTCCTTTGTCACCGATAAACTGAATCCATGCAGGATCGTTTACTAACTCAAGAATAAAAGGAGCGTCTTTTATATCAAACCAGCGAAGATTAAGACGTTCAGTTTCAAGAACTATCAATAATTACACCACCTTTAAAAAGTTATAACAATTAGTATGGATTGTGTAAAACAAAAGTGCAACATATTTTAATGGGGGTGTTTGTTCACATAAAGTTCGTTTGTTTTGTATAGAGAGATATCTTATAATTAGGATTAATTGTAAAGAGTGAGATGCTTATACAATGACTCCTAGGTGACTAGGAGTTTTTACTATATAACTATCATTATTACTAAATATGACACACTATACATTCTACTCAAGGAGGTACATAATGAAGAAATTATATAATGCATCGTTTACGTATTTGATTATCGGTTTATTATCAGGGATTTTCGCTAGGGAGTATGGTAAGTATAAAGGGATTTTAGGGTCTACTTTGTTAAATCTTTTGCATACGCATACACTTGTACTTGGCTTTTTCTTCTTTTTAATTGCTTTAGGATTAGCAAAAGTATTCGCGTTTCATGAAGTGCAAGGGTTTAATAAGTGGTTTGTTTTACATAATATTGCATTAACATTAATGTTAGGTTCGCTAGCAGCGAGAGGGCTTCTTCAGTTAAATGGAGCTGACTTTAAAGGGTTAACTTATATTGTAGGATTTTCTCATTCGTTGATGGCAGTTACTTTAATTTGGTTTATGTTGTTAATAAAGAAATCGTTTAAAATGTAGTGAAAAAGAACTTGTAGCGTGTGCTGCAGGTTCTTTTTTGTATATTCAGGTTTAATAATCTTATTTTTCTAATTATTTTGTATAAAGATGGTATACTTGTTTTAAAATTAAAAAGGAGAGTTGATTATGGAAATAACAATTGAACATGTAGTAAATGAATTAAAAGGCATACTTCCTGAAGATCGAGTAGTAATAAATATGACAGTACGAGAGTTACATAGTAAAGATGAATCTTACCATAGTAGTAGTTTACCTGATGTAGTTGTTTTTCCAAAAACGACCGAAGAAGTTAGCGCGATAATGAAAATAGCGATTCAGCACGGAACAGCTGTCGTTCCATTTGGAGTAGGGTCCAGTCTAGAGGGACATGTAATTCCTTACGAAAAAGGAATTACAATGGACTTTTCTCTTATGAACAAAATACTTGAAATAAGAGAAAAGGATTTTCTTGTGAGAGTACAGCCAGGGGTGACGCGCTCTCAGCTTAATAAAGAATTGAAAAAGTATGGATTATTTTTTAGTGTAGACCCAGGAGCTGATGCAACGTTAGGAGGAATGGCTGCTACAAATGCGAGCGGAACGACAGCGGTAAAGTATGGGGTAATGCGTGATCAAGTTCGAGATTTAGAAGTCGTTCTTGCTGATGGAGGAGTAATACATACCGGGAATTTAGCAGCGAAGTCATCATCAGGTTATCATTTAAATGGTATTTTCGTAGGCTCAGAAGGAACACTTGGATGTTTCACGGAGTTAACTTTAAAAGTATACGGTATACCAGAACATGTTATGGCTGCGAGGGCATCGTTTCCAACTATAAATGATGCAGTAGAAGCTGTAATTAACATATTACAAGCAGGTATTCCAATCGCGAGAATTGAACTCGTTGATGAATTATCTATGAAACAAGTAAATTATTACAATGAAACAAGTTACAGAGAAGAACCGACACTGTTTTTAGAGTTTCACGGCAATGAAGCAGGGTTAAAGCAAGATATTGAATTTACGAAAGAAATCGTTCTTGATCATAAATGTATAGAAATTGCGTTTGAGACGGAAACAGCAGCGAGAAATAAGCTGTGGGATGCAAGACATAACTTAGCGTACTCTTACGTGCATAGTTATCCTGGTAAAAAGCTAATGAGTACAGACGTATGTGTACCAATTTCGGAATTAGCTGGAGCGATTCAACATGCGAAAGAGGTATTACATAAAGTAGGGCTTATTGGCGGTATTCTCGGTCATGTTGGGGATGGGAATTTCCATGTACTCTTAATGATTGACACAAATGATAAGGAGGAAGTGAAGAAGGCAGACGAAATAAATGAAAGTATCGTTCAGTATGCTCTTAAACGAGGAGGAACGTGTACAGGAGAACATGGCGTTGGAATCGGGAAACGAAAGTATCAAGAAGAAGAACATGGGGCGGCATTATTTGTAATGGAGAAAATAAAGAAAGTTCTTGATCCGCAAAATATTTTGAATCCGAAAAAGGTGTTTCAATTAAAAGATAGGGGCTGAGTGGATGAAAGTACTAGAAGCGATAAGTAATATAGCTGGAAAGTATTTTGCATTTTGGGTTATTTGTATTGCAGCTATTGCATATTTCATTCCCGCGCCATTTCTCGGGTTAACTAGTTACATAACGATTTTACTTGGGGTTGTCATGTTTGGGATGGGATTAACATTGAAGGCTGTTGATTTCAAAATCATAGCTACAAAACCATTACCAGTTATTATCGGTGTATGTGCTCAGTTTATTATTATGCCACTTGTCGCATACGTACTAGCCTACGTTATGAATCTGCCAGCGGAATTAGCAGCTGGGTTAGTGTTGCTCGGTTCAGTACCGGGTGGCACTGCATCAAATGTTATGGTTTATTTAGCAAAAGGGAACTTAGCGTTGTCTATTGCAATGACTTCAGTATCAACGTTACTAGCACCAATTGCTACACCGCTCATTCTACTATTACTTGCAGGGCAATGGATGCCAGTAAATGCTATGTCCATGTTTCTTTCTATCGTACAAGTCATTATTGTGCCTATTATTTTAGGACTAGTAGTGAAAAAGTTTTTCCCTCATATCGTTAATAAAGGAATGACTGTTATTCCTTTAATATCAGTTGTAGCAATTATCATAATTGTTTCTGCAGTTGTTTCAGCAAATGTAAGTAGCATTACTTCTTCAGGACTTCTTATCTTTATTGCGGTGATGCTCCATAATGCTTTCGGTTTTTTGCTCGGATATATAACTGCGTTCGTACTTGGACTAGACGAAGGGACAAGAAGGGCTATTTCAATAGAAGTAGGAATGCAAAATTCAGGTTTAGGTGTTGCGCTGGCGACAGCACATTTTGGACCGGTTGCTGCACTCCCAAGTGTATTAGCGGCAGTATGGCATAACATTGCAGGGCCAATATTAGCAACCATCTGGTCAAAAAATACAAAGAATACTTTCAGCGATGAAAATGTATCAATAAATATAGAAAAATAGGAATGATAAATAATGCAAAAACGTATTGTACATTTTGAAGGAATGGTTGTATTTTTAGCCACGATTTATATGTATTCGATATATGAGTTTAGTTGGATTATATTTTTTGTATTCCTTTTAGCGCCGGATCTATCAATGTTAGCATATGGGATTAATAATCACGTTGGTGCGAAAATATATAATGTATGTCACACATATATCATATCCATATTAATTGTTCTAATAGGTGTCTATTTTAAGATGGATATCGTTATAATGATTGGCTTAATATGGACAGCACATATTGGAATGGATCGAATGTTTGGATATGGATTGAAATATGAGA
>NZ_JBNLYC010000160.1:0-8897 GCF_050172015.1 Bacillus sp. GMa5/1
CCCGTTCCTTGTGGAACTTTTAGTCTTATATATAAGAGTGAGATAGAAGAAATAAAAAAAACCAGTAATATCAAGGGTTTATAGAATATGAAGTGTCAAAAAAAAGCGACACCTGTGTCAAAAAAAAGTGACACCTAAAAAAAGGTAAATAACAAAAAAAAAAAGAACGCAAGAAAATTTTACGCTCTTTTAAAATAAATAAATAGGTAGTTTATGTTTTTTCTTTCCTTGATCTTCGACTTTAAAATTTCTTAAGGAATCCCTAAAAATATGTTGAGTTGCTTTATCTATTCCATCTTTAGGAGAACAACACATAATATTTGGATTTACAAACCATGTACGACTAGTACAAACACGTCCATCTTCAGTAGTAACACCTGCTTGTGCAACTGCTAATACGCCCTTTTTTAATAAAGCATTCATAACACTAGAAATACTTTGACGAGTCATTTTAAACTTTTCAGCTAAATATGTAGGTGATGCTGGATTATTTGTCTCACGTTCTACAAGAACATTAGTTTTAAACTCTACAGATGAAGTTAATTTGAATAAAAAAGCTTCTTCCTTACTACTTAAATAACCTATTTTAATTAGATAATCTATATTATCCATTATAATTTGCACAAATCTCACCCGATCTGTAGGTTTTTTCTTTTTACCTATGAAATATTCTTCCCCACCAGACATTTTACTTAACATCTGTAAAAGCATAGCTCTTTCTTCTTCTGAATATCCACCAGTTTGCAACTGGTCATAAATACTATCAATCTTACTATCTCTTATTTTTGCTTTTTTTTCAGCTTGTCTAAAATCTACAACTTTTGTCATAAAATAATTCTCTCCCTTAGTGGAAGGAACCAACTTTTATATGTTAGAATGTATATAGAATATATATTGGTTGATTCCAACCGTATTAAGAAAAACCGCCTTGCCGTCCAAAGCTTGGGCGGTTTTTCTTATTTGTACGTCTTTCTAAAATATAATAACATGAAATCCATTACTAAAACTTTACATCTCTTGAGAAAATATAATATCTCCTCTTTTTTTCACAACTATTATCAAATCTATCTTTCCCTATCAAAATTTTGATATCTTCTCATTTCTCTCTTATGTTCATATTCAAATTGGTTATCTATTCCTTTGCTATCCAATTCTTTTTTAATATACCCTCTAAAAACTTTAAATTGCTCTTTTAAACTTTTTTTCGTTTGGTTATACAAAATTCTTATATTCATCTTCAAATCCTTTATTTGAGCTTTTAACGAGCTTATTTCAATATTTAATTTTCTATTATCTTCTCTCAATTCTAGATTTATCTTCTGAGATTCTTGTAAAGAATCGTATAAACTATTAACTTGAAGATTTAATTCCTTATTTTCTTTTACTAAATCCGTATTCTGCAAACGCTCATAATCTTTTTTTACAGTGACTGCTGCAGTTATCAATTCTTCTATTTTTTCAAGTTGCTTTGGAGAAAAAACATAATTACCTGTCTCTTTTTCTATGATTTCAGGTTTACCAATTAATTTTGGTTTTACCTCTGTCTTAATCTCTTTCTTTTCGGTCTTTAACGTAATTTTATTATTAGGCAATTGCTTACTTAACTCAATAAACTGATTCTCAATATTAGAAACTGCTTCAGCATATTCTTTGTATTGACGAACTTTCATATATTTATGGGAACCTACATTAGCACGTTCAAAATTTGGAATTTGTTCTTTAGCCAAAGATTCAATATAAGCCGTTTCTAATTGTCTCCAATTTGCAATTAGCTCCGTTCCTTTTCCTTGTATGCCTTGTTGTTGCAAGGCTCTATCCATTCCGACACGCCTCGTTAATCCTCGACTACTTTCAAAATTCGGTACATAGTTAATATGTAAATGCGGATTTGCTTCATCATCATGTAAAACCATGTTATATACTGCTAGATTTGGATTTCGCCCTTGAAAAGCCTCTGCATACTGTTTTAATGCTTCTTTTTTAGCTTCCCTATACTTTGGGTCATCTTTACCCTCTCCAACCGCTACAACCAATTCTCGTTGCTCATGTGTCTTTGTATCTTTTTTTATCTTGTCATAATAATCCTTAATTTTGCGATCATTGCGTTTTTGTTTCTCGTTATATTTATCTACTGCTTCTTGAAAAACATCCTTGTATACACTTTGAATGTCCTTTTGGACAAAGTAGATATTCTCTTCTAACCTGGATGGATCTATGCCAGGATTCCCATAAATGTTTTCTCTGTTATTATGGCTTAATGAACTTTGGTGAGATTGATTAAATGAGATAGAGAACAACATAAAGTGCCACCACTTCCTCTAGATTAATTGATACAATAAGTCTAGCAAGGCAACGAAATTGTGTCAATTAACGTAACCCTATACGTATTTCGACGCTTTCGCATCAAAATCGATAGGGGTCTGCGACGCTTTTCGACTTCGCCGAGCCATGCTAAGCATGGCAAAAAGACCTCGGACTTTGTCCGAACCTACAAGGGGAAAGTTCCCCTTGACCCCCTCAATCGAACTCCCCACCCCCTCAATCCTTGAGGGGCTCCCTCGCCGGTAGGCAGGTCAAAACAAAAGTTTTGACAATGCCAAGAGGGTTCGGGTGAAGTGAATTTGTCAATGTCCTTCCGCTCCTTATCCTCCCTGCGGTCCGGTACCGCTCCAAGACATTGACAAACGCCAAACAAGGAGCACTGCTTTAAGTCTAGCAGTTGCCCCCCTTATTAAAAAACCAACGTTGCCTTAAAGGCAACTAGATCGTCTTAAGACGTAGATTTACTAAACAATCGCGTCACTTGCCTGTTTCGCGTTTATATTTTCTAATTGATCGAAATCTCCAATCCGTTCTTTTAACATGAAAACTATTAATTTATATGTATTTGATATTCATTCCTAGTTAACATAAAGCTTCCTTGAAAAATCCTTTCAGCTGTGCTAGTGAGATCCTCAGTAATTTTACTAATACACCAGTTTGTTTAAGTCATCAGTACATTCCTTCACAATCTTTGTTTTCAACATACATAAGTAAATAGCATATTAACATTATGCATTGGGAATCTTACTAAAGGATAATAGTATTTTCTATGAAAATGCTACCATTCCCAAAATTTTCCCGCAATCAAAGGAAGGAGAAAGAAATGTCAATTAATAATATTAACCATGAGGACGTTAAAAATGCGCTATCCCAATCTGACGCTCAATGGGAGGCGGATATAACCATCTTTTCGTCACTCCCAATTGAAAAGCAGAAAATCTATCTTGGTGCTAAACCTCCGGAACACGAACCAAGTATCGAAGAGATAGAACAACGGGTATCATCGAAAAAAGAATCTCTTAGATCTGAGGCGTTGCAGGCTACAGGTGTACCAACATCCTACGACTTACGTAACGTTGGTGGAAAAAATTTCATAACAGAAGTCAAGGATCAAAAAAGTTGTGGTTCATGTGTTGCCTTTGGGACAATAGCTACTGCAGAGGGAAGCATGCGTGTACAAAATAATAACCCAAACCGTGCGGTGGACTTCAGTGAGGCCCAATTATTCTTCTGTTACGGGGCAGAAAGCGGAGCAACTTGTGATAGTGGATGGTGGCCTCCCTATGCTTACGACGCCTTTCAAAAAAAAGGAGTAGTTGATGAAGATTGTTATAGATATGACGACGGACTAGAGAAAAAGGATTGCAGTGGATTATGTGCGGATGCGGATAGTCGTAAGATGAGGATTAGTGGATACACAGATTTGACGGGAAAGCCTGCACAGATTAAAGAATGGATATCCTCGAATGGACCTGTGAGCGCATGTTTTATCGTATATCAGGACTTCATGCAATTTTATAAGGGCGGGATATACAAACATGTAACAGGCGAAAAACTTGGTGGACATTGCGTATCGATTATCGGTTACAATGACGATGAAGGTTATTGGATTTGTAAGAATAGTTGGGCCACGATTTGGGGGGAGCAAGGTTTCTTTAGAATCGCATATGGAGAATGCGGAATTGATAGTTGGTCAAACCATGGTGTTGAATGGGGATGTTAAATGTTAATGTATATTAAGATTTAAGAACATCTTCTTTAAGAGGAAATATTTTTTAAATATAGAAACCTCTAGAATTCTAATCCCAGTTCTAACCCACCCCAACGCTTAATGGCCAACAGGGTGGGTTTATAAATATAAATAAGGAGAAATGTTGAATGATTTTAAATGAGCATGATTCGGGTCGTTTAATCGAGATGAATGTAAATGAAATCTTGGTTGTATATCTACAAGAAAATCCAACGACAGGTTACCTCTGGAAGGTAGAGGAAACTTATGGCATAGAACAAGTTAGTGATCATTTCGAGCCAGGTGGTGCCATTGGCGCAGCAGGATTACGAGTGTTTAAGTTTCAAATCAATGGTATTGGGTTATATGAACTTCACATAAAGAACTGGCGTGAATGGGAAGGTGATGTCTCAATTATTAATCGATTCAAAGTTAAAATTGTTGTTAAATGAATATTATTTTATAAATTAAAAAATAATTTATACTTTCTAACTAATTATGATAAAGTAGCAATAAAAAAAATCAAATAACGTTTGGATTTTAAGTGATGTACTTGGTATTGTATGGGTACACAAATTAGGAATAAATCGATTCTGTCTACAGTACGGAGGGCCCTCTAGTCCCACCGATGTACACTTAAGGTGTTAAGGAAAATATCATCTATCCTCCTTATCAGAGGTTCATAATAGACCTATATTACATATTTTTTCCCCTTTCATAATTTAACTAAAGAAAACTGCCAGAAACAATTTCAGAAGCATCTTTTTATTAATAACATAATGTATATTAGTTTACTTTCACTTCCCCTTAAACATTGACTTCTCACCAAATTCTTTAATATTCTCAATTTATATAATAAAAGTATACATTCAAAACGCTATAAATAAAGAAGTTAAAAATCAAAATTAAAAAAACAATGCCATATAGAAATTCTATATGGCATTGTTTTTTTAATCCCTTATTTAACTAAAAAAATCTTTATACAGAAATATTCACCCAATTTATATAAAGACAAATATCTAAAACATTAGAAAAAGATACAATATCAATAAAATCAATTAATATTAAGGAGGAATATTTATGGGACTATCTTTTCATAATCAAACTAATGAAAAAATATATGTCGCGATAGCTTATTCTGATGTTGATTGTCAATCTGAAGGGAATATCCAATGGATAAAAAGAGGTTGGTGGGCTATAACACCTAATGATACAGTACTTGTATGGAATGGATCAGCTAATAATAAAATGTTTCTCTACTATGCTGAAAATGATGGACCTACTCGTATATGGGCAGGTGATAGATTTACTGACCTTCCACGTACAGCATTTAGTAGATGCTGGGCCATCCCTGGAGGTACTGACAGTAGAAATTTAGGTTTAAGATTATTCACAGCCACTGCAGATAATTTTACAATGAATTTAACTCCTTAAAAACAAAAAAACAATTCAATACACGTCTTACAACTTTGAATTCCACTATTCACTTAACTACAATATTCTATAAGCCTTCAAAACTTGTATGGCCTAATTTTTTTAGGCTTATATAACAAAGATAATAGCTGATACACAAATATCCTTATAGAATAAAATTATTTTGTATATTAAATCCTTCTTTGTTCTCTTTTTATAATCAAAAACACTAAAAAGGAGTGATAAAACATGTTTTATCACCAAACCGATAATCCAAATTATTATTCTTATAATCCTTATCATAATTCACAATATAGCCCACAATCCCCCCCTAATATTAGAGACAATATACAAAATCCATCATATTCTCCTCCTACTTACTATCAAAAGCACACACATCCCATATATAATCAAAATCCTTACACCCATAATACAAACTGGGAGGAAATAAGAAATATTGATGTACCTTACTCTGATCTTTTTAGAAAAATTGCTGACTACGCTGCAATAAATAATTTCGCAGGAGGCTTCCCAACCTTTAGAAGAGACCCAGCACGTTCAATCTATGAAATTATATTAATAAATCCACAATATGGAGTAAAAGAAGATATAAGAAATTTACCTTCACCTGCTAATTTCGCTCAACATATTAGAAATACAGATAGAAACTTAAAAGAAAACCCAAGATATTTAAGTGGATTTCCTAATTTTCATGTATCAGCATCAGGAAATCTTTTTGGAGCCACTAGATTATTCAAAAATGCAGGAGAAAGAAGATGGGTATCTGATTCAGAATTAGGCATAATTGGATCAGAAACTGATGAAAATCTAATGACAAGAGCACAAATGTACGCAGAAAGAAACGGGTTTGCTGGTGGATTTCCAAGTTTTGAACATAGTACTGGAAATCACGAAATAATATTACTAAACAAAGATGCAGCAACTAAAAGAATAGAATATTTTCCAGTATAAACACAAAATATTAAATAAAATTCCCAAAACACATAAATGTAATAAGGAGATGCTTTTAAATTAATTTATATTGCATCTCCTTATTACATTTACACAATAACTTCCATTTTATATTTTTAAACATTAAAAATTTTACATAAAGTGTATTCTAGATTTAACCTTTAAACCAATCTAAAAAACCTTTCCTTTTTTGTTTTTGTATATCTCTAATATTTTCAAGCAATAACTGATCTCGCTTCTCTAGCTTCTTCTCTATAAAAATTTCTAATTCACTGTTTTTACCTTCTACTTCAGTTAACTTTTTCTCCGTATTCACTAAATGCTCTTTTGTCGTAACCAATTCATTCGTAATTTCTTGCAATTTTTGAACGAGTACTTGATTAAATTGATTTTGTAACTGCTGATTTTCTAATACTTCATTCAATTTCTTTTCTAATTCTGATTTTTCTTCTTTTGAAACAAACGAATCAATTTCTCCGTTTCTCCATGCCCTAACTTGATCATAAGACCATTTTTGTACCTGTATTTTTTCTTTTATTGCTTTTAATTCTTCTATATTTTCCTTTGAATATCTTCGATGCCCCCCCTGACTTCGCTCCGTTTGTATATTAAATTCGTTTGACCATACCTTTAGTAAATCGGGTGTGATCCCTAAAAAATCCGCAACAATTTTCGGTGTATACATTTCCGATTTTAGTTCCAATTTTCATTCCTCCTCCAAAAACGGAATACGTTTTTCACTTAAAAAACACGATTAAATCAACGTTCTAATCAAAATCAGAATGTACTTACAACCGATATAACAACCGATTTTAAAAACAATTTAATTTCGAAATGCATTTCGATTTTACCACCGATATGTATTACTTCTCGATAATAACATCAAAATCTTTTTTCTATATACAAGATTTTATGCAAAAAAAGAATAGCGGGGATCCCTAGAATCCCCGCTACACCAACGATGTATAAAATCTTGTATATAAGATAAACAAAAAGAGAGAATAGAAACCTTGTAAACACACTGATTCTATCTAAAAAATTGCTACCGATAATAGGACGTTATGTTAACCAATAATGCATACGATATACACAAAAACTCTATATATTTTAAAAAACTTCTTGAACAAATAATTGTAATTTATCAGATACAAAAATAAACATACAAATACATATTTTTTAATGTATACGATAAAACTATATTTTAGATATTAAAAGAAAGGAAGTATATTAAAAATGAATCCAAAAGAATCCGTTTTTAATCTTACTAATAATAACGATATTGTTAAATACCTTAACGTGAGAAAAGACCCTATTGACTTACGAGACAAAATGTTTCAAAGTTACCTTTTTAGTAATGAAGAAGACCTTCCAACTCAAGTTGATCTTCGAAATCGGATGTCAGATGTTGTAGATCAAGGTCAACTTGGTTCTTGTACAGCAAATGCTATTGTATCTGGATTACGTGAATATCTTTTAAAACAATCCGGACGACCATTTGTACAGTTATCTCGCTTATTTCTGTATTATCATGAACGAGAAACAGAAGGACATATTCAAGAAGATAGTGGAGCCAATTTACGTGATGGAATGAGTATTCTTGAACAAATTGGAGTTTGTCCTGAAAAAGATTATCCTTACTGCATAGAGCATTTTCGTGATAAACCGTCTTCAAAATCAGAAAATGATGCTGGACTCTATCGGATTGGACAGTATAATCGTGTACAAGATTTACCACGATTAAAATCTGCTCTAGCCCATGGACTTCCAGTAGTTCTTGGTTTTCAAGTCACAAATGCTTTTTATCATTCAGATGAAGTCAGAAAAACTGGAATTGTACCTATATCAGGAACTGATGATGTAATCATAGAAAACGGGCAACCAGCGGGACATGCTGTTTGCGCTGTTGGGTACGATGATGATAAACAAATTGTGATTATTCGAAACAGCTGGGGAGATGGTTGGGGAGATAACGGTTATTGTTATTTTCCATATGAATTATTCCAAAACGGAATTGTACAAGATATGTGGACAGGACGTTAATTAAAAAGTTTGATTATTTACACTAAAATATGAAAATGAGCTGTCCTTATAGATGGCTCATTTTCTGTTTATAACAATACTGATATTACTAAAAACAGTATATTTTAAAACGATTTATAATTATACGTTCCTCTTGTTTTTGGGTGTAAGTGCTGGCTCGTCGTGTGGGGACGAAACCCCACATAGCGTTAATTCATACAGAAAAAAACAATACTTTGAACGGAAGAACTGACGGTTCGGCTGGTATAATTGCTAATCCAAGTCGAAAAAATTAATCTCGTTTTTGGTCTGTTCGGCTTGGCGAAAGCTAAAAACCAGCCGAAAAAAGTTTTGCAAGGACAGAATCAAAAAGAAAAGACGATTGTCTTTTCTTTTTGATTCTGAGGGTGGAGATTTTTGAGAGAGTTTTTCAAAAATACGA